>DATKFK010000228.1:0-7258 GCA_035544375.1 Thermoanaerobaculia bacterium | reverse complement strand
TCGAAGCGAATTGCATCGACCTTCCCTTGCGTGCGAAGCTTAGAAAAGCCGCCACGCTGAGGTTTATCGCAGGCGGCTTCGACACCTTCACGTAGGCAGTCGGCCATAAAACCAAAGGCATCCAGGAGAGTAGACTTACCGCAGCCATTGGGTCCGATGAAGCAGCTCAGCGACGGGAGTTGCTCCTCTCTTCCGTAACCAATTTGGCCGAGGCTGACGTTAGCCAATGAGCGATAGTTCTGAATTTTCAAGCCAAGTAGTCGGGCCACTGATCACCTCGCGTGCACCGGCTGTTCAATGTACTTGCTCCGACACAGAAAGCGAGTCTAACACGGCAGCCCTTAACCCCGGGGAGGTCGGCGACGCTGCTCGAAAACAACGCAGCCCATTACCTCCTTCCTCGAACAACCTTGAGAATGGGTCCGATCCTACGCATTTGCGCGGTAGCATTAAAAGGCGAGAGGCAAGTCTATTTATGCCCTATGCGCTCGAAGTCGGCGTCGTCGCCCAAATCGGGCATGGCAAGGAGCAGGTCTTTCATGGGCCTGCGATCCTTCGCTGGCAGCAGGGCCTGCCGCAGGATCTCCCGATGCTCTGCCTCGGCTGATCGGCCATGTAGAGCGGCGCTGAGCTTGAGCGCCCGAATGATTTCCTCTTCGAGATTGCGCACGACCAGCTGACCTCCTCGACTCGGCCTCTTCACACTATCGATCATAACATTTCTCCCCCAGACATGGTTTCTTTCGACGCAGCGGTGCTCACGCGGCCTCCCCACTATCATTGACGTAATTTGCTCAGGGCGCGGGCTCGGCCAGCGGGCGAAAGCCGGCGCAGCGGACGACCGGCAGCGCCGGATAACGCGGAAACGCCGGGTCCGTCGCCGCCAGCCCGCAGCGGACGAAGACGCTGCGCGGCGAAGCGAGCAGACGGAGGTGCACACAGCCGGCGCAGAGCCCCGGAGGGGCGCCCAGGCGCGCGAGGAGCCGGCGGCGCTCGGCCGTCGCCTGCTCGCCGCCTCCCGCGCCGCCCGCGCCGCCCTCTGGCGCCTCCAGCGTTTCGCCGTCCTGGCTCATTGCATGTGCCATCCGCCGCCGAGCTGGCTGGTCTGGCGCATCAATCGATCTGGCGGTGGGCGAGCGCCTCGTCGAGCGCCGGGGCCTTGCCTTCGGCGAGGCTTTCCACCTGGGTGGTCGGACCGATCAGGACGAGCAGGTCGCCCTGCTGCAGAGTGGTATCGGCGTCTGGAATGACCTGCTCCTCGCCGTGGCGGCCGTGGCGCTTGATCTCGATGACGCGCGCACCGAGCGTCTGCGGCAGCCGGGCCTCGGCAAGGGTGCGGCCGACCAGCTCCTCGGGTACGGGGACCATCCGCAGGGCGAAGTCCGGCGGCAGCTCGACGTACTGGCGGCTGGCGCCGGAGTCGCGGCTCGAAACGAAGGTGGCGAGCAGCGCCGGCCGTCCCAGGACCTCTTGCGCATAGACCGCCATCAGGTCGCGCTTGGCGAGCACCCCCAGCAGCCTCCCCTCGTCGTCGACCACCGGCAGGCGCTCGTAGTCGCTCTGGGCAAAGAGCTGCGTCGCGCGGTGCAGGCGCTCGTCCTTCTTCACCACCGTGCCCACCGGCACCATCAGGTCATGCGCCACCACCGCGGTCAGCGCCTCCGGGTGCTCGAGCACGTGCTTGATGTCGTGCAGCGAGATGGCGCCGAGCAGGCGGCGATCCTCGCCGACGACGAACAGCCGCTGGCGGCGGCCCGAGAGGAACGTCTCGACCACCTTGCGGTAGTGGTCGCTAGGGTGTAGCACGTCGGAGTCGGGCCGCGCCAGGTCTTCGGCCTTCAGGCCGGCGAGCACCGCCTCCTCCATCCGCCAGGGCAGCTCGATGCCGCGGCCGCGCAACGGCTCGGTGTAGATCGAATACCGCCGCAACCGCTTGGCGAGCAGGCTGGCGATGATCGCCGCCAGCATCACCGGCAGGATGAGGTCGTAGTTCTGAGTGAACTCGAACAGGATGAGGATGGCGCTGATCGGCGCATGGCTGGTGCCGGCCATCACCGCCGCCATGCCCACCGCCGCATAGGCGCCCCAGTGCTCCGAGGCGAGGTGCGGCCACAGCCAGTGCGCCGAGAGGCCGTAGGCGCCGCCGACCAGCGCACCGAAGCACAGCGAGGGCGTGAACAACCCGCCGGCCCCGCCGCAGCCGGCGGTCAGGGCGGTCGCCACCAGCTTGGCCGCCGCCAGGCCGAGCAGCATCAGGATCGTCAGCCCCAGGCGCGGCTCCCGGTGGAGCTTTTCGGTGAGCGCCAGGTTGATGGTGCCGTAGCCACGCCCCAGGACGAGCGGCACGTACAGGCCAAGCACGCCGAGCAGCGGCATGCCGATCAGCGGTTGCAGCGGCCGCGGAATGAAGGCGAGCCGCTTGAAGACCTTCCTCCCCGTCTCCACGCCGAACATGAAGACCAGCGACGTCAACGCGCCGACGACCCCGAGCCCGGCATAGGGCACCAGCTCCCAGCCGTTGGTCAGAGAGTAGTGGTGTGCTTCGTAGAGCGGCGCATTGCCGACCACGGAGCGGGCGATCACGGTGGCGATCACCGACGAGGCGACGATGGGGCCGAAGATCTCGAGCGCGAAGTTGCCGAGGATCACCTCCATGGCAAACAGTGCGCCGCCGAACGGGATGTTGTACGTGGCGGCCAGGCCGGCGGCGGCGCCGCAGCCGACCAGGATCTTGACGCGGTGCGGCGGCAGCCCCAGGCGAATGGCCAGCCACGAGGAGATCATGGCGCCCAGGCGGATCATCGGACCTTCCCGGCCCAGGGAGCCGCCGCTGCCGACGGTGACGATCGAGGCCAGCGCGTTGATCATCACCGGCCGGCGCGGGATCTTGCCACCGGACAGCGCGACCGCCTCGATCAGCATGGCCATGCCTTCGCCGCCGACCGGCTGCCGCGCGAGCCAGATGATCAGCGCCACCAGCACGCCGCCGGCGGTGGGAGCGGCGATCGCCACCCAGTGAGGCGCCAAGGGCGCCACCGTCACTCCGAGGTCGCCGCGCGAGCCCCAGAGCACCGCCTGGACGCCCTGGATCAAGCCTTCGGTCGCCATCCCCAGCAGGCCGCCCACGACCCCCACCACCCCGATCAGCAGGAAGAAGATGCGCTCTTCGCTGGTGGCGAGGCCGAACCGCCGGGCCAGGGCGAACTCGAACGACGCGGCCCACTCCCGCCAGCGTCGCAGCCGGGCGGACGGGGCCGGGCGGGCGGGCCGGGAGGGGCTGGCCGCCGCCGTGGGGGGCTTGCTCACCCCGGCACGCTCCGATGGCGGCCGGCGGGCGGTTTCGCGGGCCCCAATGCCGGTCCATGAGATGGCGCTCCGCGACCCACGGCTCCAATCTATCAGGGTCCATCAGGGGTGGCGGACCTTCCGTGGACCCACGCCGAACCCGTTCTGGTGAAATTGCTATTCCATAAACGTGCACAATCGTGTATAACTACCCCTGAGTCGGGGCGCTCAAGCGCTCTTGACCCATCCTTCCGGGGATCCGCCGAGGAGCGTCCGCCCTCGGCCCGGAACCCCAAGGCGGATTTTTCGCACCGCGGCACCCACCCACCCCGCGACCGCGGCCCAGGGCCGCGCGCCCTCTCCAAGGGGACCGGGAAACCGGTCCCCTTCGCCTTTTCGGCCTGATCTTCTTCCGGGTGGCCTTCGCCGCCAGTGTCCCGTCCGAGACGGGACACCTAGTCCACTAGAGCGCGGCGTGCGGGATTTTTCAGCAGCCTGCTAGCCCCGCCGGCGGGGTGTCCGCGCCGAGGAGGGTTCCCGGGCTCCAAGATCGATCAAAAATACCCCTGTGAGTATCAATACGATACCGGGTAGGGGTGCCTGACAATACCCATTGGGGTTCAGATGGACACCGTATGGCGCTCGGTGTGTTCGTTTGGCAGGTTGCCTGCCGAGCCCGCTGAAGCCACGCGGCCGACACCTCGATGCAACGATCTCGGTGTTTTTTCCGCGCCGGTGTCACTTTTTTTGCCCTTAAAGCAACTATAACTCTAGAGGGGCTGGGCTGGCCCCGGTCGGAACCTCAGGGTTCCGTACTTGTTGATGATTTTTCTGAAGCGTTGAAGGGAGGGCATCTTGGCCGAGTACCATCCAGATAGGAACGCCTTGGAGCGCTTCGCGCGCGCCGAGATCGCCGAGACTGAGCTGACGCTCCTGGTGAATCACCTCCGCTCCGGCTGCCCTATCTGCCAGCCCACGGTCGATGTTCTGCTGCCACACCTTGACGAGCTGCCGGCGTACGACGTCCTCGGCCTCCACGGCGGCCCTGGCGCCTCTGGCCCTCATCACTCCCCCGGCTCTCATCACTCCCATGCCTCCGACACCGCCCGCGAGTCCGCCCAGGCGCTTCAGGGCGCCAATGAAACCGATTCCACTGACTTCACCCGCTGCCAGCAGCGCCCTGCCGGCCGCATCTTCGGGCCCCCGGCCTCGGCGGTGAGCTCCCGGGCGAGATCGCAGCCGCCCCGGTTCCGTGGCCAGCTCGCCCCGTTGCCCCTGCAGGTCAAGGGGGGCACTGCCCCCTACCCCGCGCCTGCCGGCGCCGCAGGGGCCACGGGCACCAACCGGCGGGCGCGCCGCGAGCCGTATCGCCAGGCGGCCCTGACCGCCGGGGCGCCCGGCGGTTGGGCCAGCGACCGGTGCCGGGAGCGCGCCGGCATCCCGTACGACCCTCTGGAGGACAAGGACTTGGAGAACGAGGCCTGGGACCGCATGTTCGCCAAGGTCGAGCAAAGATTCGTTCAGGTGGTCGCCGAGCGCGCCGCGGCGCCCCGGCTGCTCGCCGAGCTGCTGCGGCGGCCGGCGGCGGAGAGGAGCGCCCTGGTGTGCACCCACCGCCACCTCCAAAGCCTGGTGCTTTGCGACCTGCTGCTCGACAGGAGCTTCGAGGCCGGATGCCACGACAGCGCCGAGGCAACCGCTCTTGCCCAGCTCGGCATCCAGATCGCCGATCAACTCGACATCCTGATCTACGGCACGGCGGTGGTGCACGACATGAAGGCCAGGGCCTGGGCTTGTCTCGGCAACTCCCGCCGCCTCGGCGCCGATTTCACCGGCGCCGAGCAAGCCCTGGCCTTCGCCGAAGCGCTTTTCGAGGACGGCTCCGCCGATCCGCTCGAGGAGGCAAGGTTGCTCGACCTCAAGGCCTTGCTGCTCAGCGACCAGGGATGGTTCGAGGAGGCGGCCGAGCTGCTCGACACCGTGGTCGAGATCTACGATGACGTCGAGGATCCGCACCGCAAGGGCCGCGCGCTGATTGCCAAGGGCATCTGCCTCGGCCGCGCCGGCTGGCCGCAGCTTGCGGTCGACCTGATCCTTTCGGGCCTGGCGTTGCTCGATCGGAAGCTCGAGCCGCGCCTGGCGCTGACGGCCAGGCAAGAGCTGGCCTGGTTCCTCGTCGAGTGCGGCCGCAGCGACAACGCTCAGCGCCAGCTCGACCGCGTCCGGGCGGACCTGCTCGGCGACGAGGACCCCCGTGCCGAGTTGCGCATGGAGTGGCTGGAGGCCCGCATCGCTCACCTTTCCGGGCGCTGGCCGGAAGCCGAGCTCAGCCTGGGCCGCCTGTTGCAGCGCTTCGTCTCCGGCGGCAACGGCTACGAGGTCGCCATGGTGATGCTGGACATGGCCAGGCTCCATCTCGACCAGGGCAAGCGATCCGAGATCCGCCGTCTCGCCGAGGACGTGGTCCCCGTGGTGCTCTCGCTGGACATCCACCGGCAGGCGGCCGCCGCGCTCGTGACCTTCCAGCAGGCGGCCCAGGGCGACCAGGTCACGCCGGCGCTGGTCGGCGACATCGCTGCCTACCTGCAGCGGGCTCGCAAGAACCCCCGCCTCAGCTTCCAGCTCGCCGCCTAGCCGCTCCGGCACCATCCGCCGATCGGCGCTGCGCGGCCAGCCCAGGCCGGCTATGCTTGCAGCCGCATGGCACGCCTGCCTTCCCACCTCCCCAGGATCTCGGCCGCCATGGGGCGCCGCCTGCTTTTAGGCGCCCAAGGGCTGCTGGACGATCCCGCGCGCGCCACGTCCGCGGCCGTCTACGGGCTGGTGGAGCGCCTCGGCTACGTCCAGATCGATTCCATCAACGTCGTCGCGCGGGCGCACCACCTGATCCTTGCATCGCGCCTGCGCGGCTACCGGCCCAGCCTGCTCCAGGGCTTGCTCGAGCGGCAGCGCCGGCTGTTCGAGCACTGGACACACGACGCGGCGGCGATCCCGACCGCCTGGTTTCCGCATTGGCACGAGCGCTTCGAGCGCTACCGCCGCGAGCTGCCGCGCCGGCCCTGGTGGCGCGAGCGGATGGGCAGCAGGCCGCGGTCGGTGATCGCCCAGGTGCGCGCGCGCCTCGAGCGCGGCGGGCCGCTGCTGGCGCGCGAGCTCACCGCCGGCAACGGGCGCGGCCGGGCCAGCTCGTGGTGGGGATGGTCGCCGCAGAAGACGGCGCTCGAGTATCTATGGTGGACCGGCGAGGCGGCCATCGCCGGTAGGCGCGGCTTCCACAAGCTCTACGACCTGACGGAGCGGGTGCTGCCGGAGGCCGTGACCGCGCCTCGCCCGGGTCCCGGTGAGAACCTGGACTGGGCATGCTGGACGGCGATCGAACGGCTGGGTGTCGCGACGCCTGCCGAGATCGCGGCCTTCTGGCACGCGGCCCCCATCGCCGCCGTCCGGACCTGGTGCGCGGACGCTGCCGCCAGGGGCGAGATCGCGGCCGTGGACCTCGAACCGGCGGACGGGGCGCCCCCCCGGCCCGCCTTCGCGGTCGCCGACTGGGACGCCCGCTCGCGGGTCGAGCCTGCCGCACCCTCCCGGATCAAGATCCTCTGCCCCTTCGATCCGGTCTTGCACGACCGCCGGCGGACGCAGCGCCTGTTCGGCTTCGATTTTCGCTTCGAAGCCTTCGTGCCGGCCGCGAAGCGGCAGCACGGTTACTACGTCATGCCCCTGCTCGAGGGGGAGCGGCTGGTGGGGAGGATCGACCCCAAGCTGCACCGCGGCGAGGACCGGCTCGAAGTGCGCTCGGTGCGCTGGGAGCCTGGGGTGCGGCCGACCCGCCGCCGCCAGGCGGCGCTGGATGCCGCGGTGGGCCGCCTGGCCGCGCTGGTCGGCGCCGGGCGCTGGGAGCTGCCTCGCGCGACCGACCCGACACCCCTCCCTTAAAACCCCTGAAAACACGATGGGGAGAGGCGATCTCTCA
>DATKFK010000227.1:0-2750 GCA_035544375.1 Thermoanaerobaculia bacterium | reverse complement strand
ATTTGACGTTGTTGCGTGCGCCTGGATTGCCGTCGGCGTCGGGGATGAACTTCGGCACGATGAAGAGGCTGATGCCTCGGGTGCCGGCCGGCGCGCCTTCGATGCGGGCGAGCACCAGGTGGATGATGTTGGGCGTCAGGTCGTGCTCGCCCGACGAGATCCAGATCTTCTGGCCGCTGATCCGGTAAGTCCCGTCGCCGGCTGGAACCGCCTTGGTGCGGACCATGCCGAGGTCGGTCCCGCACTGCGGCTCGGTGAGGTTCATGGTGCCGCCCCACTCGGCGGTCGCCAGCTTCGGCAGGTAGAGGTTCTTCTGCGCGTCGGAGCCGCCGGTCAGGATCGCCGTGTAGGCGCCGTGCGTCAGGCCGGCGTACATCGAGAACGCCATGTTGGCCGACGAGCTCATCTCCTCGCAGGCCATCGCCACCACCGCCGGCAGGCCCTGGCCGCCATAGTCGGTGACCGCGGAGAGCGCCGGCCAGCCGGCCTCGACGAACTGGCTGAACGCCGCCTTGAAGCCGGTCGGGGTGGTGACCGTGTTGTCCGGATGCCAGACGCAGCCCTGCTTGTCGCCGACGCTGTTCAAAGGCGCGAGCACCTCGGCGCAGAACTTCGACGACTCGTCGAGGATCTGCTCGACCAGGTCCATCGGCGCGTCGGCGAAGCCCGGCAGGTTGGCGAGCTTCTCGATCTCGAGCACGTCCCTCAAGAGGAACAGGTGCTCGCGCACCGGCGGCTGGTAGGTCATCAGGCGGCTCCCGAACGGGGTTCGCCGCCTCTATAGCAAAGCCGGGCCGCGGCGTGAGGCGCCGATCGGCCCCTGCTTTGGTAGCGCCCTAGCGGACGTGCTCCGGCTGGCGCACGCCGACGCGGGTGAGCGGCGCCGGACCCTTGGGCTCGGCCTCGGCCAGCAGCTCGGGCCGCGTGTCGGTGAGCGCCTTCTCGAGGTTGTCGCAGGCCCCGCGCAGCTCGGCGATCGCGTGGTCGAGGTCCTCGCGCTGGCGCTCCAGGAGCACGATGCGCTCGCGGAAATGGCGCAGCGCGGTGGCGTTCTGGGCCGCGTTGTTATCGCCCTTGTCGTAGAGGTCGAGGATTTCGCGGATCTCGGCCAGCGACAGGTTCACGCGCTTGCCGCGCAGGATCAGCTGCAGGCGGCCGCGGTCCTTGTACGAATAGACGCGGTTGAGGCCCTGGCGCGCCGGATTGAGCAGGCCTTTGTCCTCGTAGAAGCGCAGCGCCCGCGGGGTGCACTTGAACTCCATGCACAGCTGGCGAATGGTGAAGGTGCGCTCCGGGCGCCGAAGCTCGGTGGGCATAGTCGTCTCCCTAGGGTTATGGCGCCCCGCCCCAGGGGCGCTTCATTATCAGCGTTAATCTATGCGGACCTTTCCGCTTACGTCAACGTAAACCTGGAGCATTTCATGGTGAGGTTCATCCTGCGGGCGCTGGTCGCGGCGATCGGCTTCTGGGTCGCGGCGCACATCGTGCCCGGCGTCCATGTCACCGGCTGGAAGACCATCCTGGCGGCCGGGGTGGTGCTTGGGATCGTCAACGGCTTCGTGCGCCCGATCGTGACGCTGCTGACGCTACCGGTCACCATCATCACGCTGGGGCTCTTCCTCCTGGTCGTGAACGGCCTGATGGTGCTGCTGGTGAGCTTCCTCGTGGATCACTTCCACGGCCACATGCACATCGGCGGCATCGTGAACGCCATCTTTGTCACCATCGTGGTGTGGCTGGTCAGCCTGGTCGGCAGCATCTTCATCGGCGGCGACGAGCGGGTCCGCCGCTGACCCAGGCGGCGCCGGATACTTTCGGGCCGGCGGGGCTTTCCTCACGCGGCGGAAGGGCGCCAATATCGGGCCCGTGAATACTTGAGCGCGGCCGCCCTCGAGCCGCGCCGACTTCGAGGAAACCAACCGATGCCTGCCACGCAAACGGCCGAAAAGCCGTCCTACCTGGGCCTGCTGAACGCCATCTCGCTCGCCGAGACGGAAGCCGGCCACTACCTGACCGCCTGGGCCAACGCCACCGACGACGAGGAGCTGGCCTGCACGCTGCGCCTGGTCGCCGCGCGCGAGACTAGCCACGGCGATCTGTTCTGCCGCCGGCTCTCCGAGCTCGGCTACGACCTGCGCCAGAAGGCCGACCCGAAGGCCGCCGCGCGGCTCGCCCGCTACGCCAACCCGAAGATCTCCGATTGCGAGAAGGTCGGGCCGGAGCGCGAGGAAGCCGGCGATCCCTTCGGCAACATCCGCGAAGGCATCGCGGCCGGCACGTACGATCCGATGACCTGCAACATGCTGCAGTGGTACATCAACGAAGAAGCCGACTCGGGCGCCCGCCTCCGCGACGTCTACGCCAAGGTGCGCGCCAAGGCCGGCATGACCGCCTCGCCGGGCCGCAAGGCCAACGGCCAGTTCGCGCCGGCGTCCAACGGAGCGGACCACGAAACCGGCCCGAGCGCCGACGCGCAAGCCATCATGGCCTGCATGACCGCCGGCTTCTCGAAGCTGGAAAAGACGCTCGAAAAGCTCGCCAAGGTAAGGGCGTAGGGCATCTTCGTCCCTCCCCTCCCGGGGAGGGCAGGCGATGCGCGAGCATCGTCGGGTGGGGATGTCTGACGCGCCCAAGCGGCTCGAGACTCGCCCACCCAACCGCTTCGCGGTCTCCCTCCCAGGCGGGGAGGGAGACATAGAAAAAGGGCGGCGCTGTCGCCAGCGCCGCCCGTCTTCTTCTCTGAACCGGTC
>DATKFK010000226.1:0-5815 GCA_035544375.1 Thermoanaerobaculia bacterium | reverse complement strand
GTCCAGGACACGGGAAGCAGCGGCGAGCCCTGGCTCCAGGTCTACCCGGCGGCCATCTCCTACACCGGCGTCCAGGGGAGCGGCGGCTTCTACCAAGTGGTCTTCACCTTGGACGATGGCCAGCAGCGCGCCGACCGCTTCTCGACCGGCCGGCCCGGCTTCAAGGTCTTCACCAGGAAGCGCCTCAACCGGGTGGACGTGCTGGCGGGAGGGAGCCTGGTGCGCAGCTACCTCCTCGCCTACCAGCAGGGGGACTTCGACAAGAGCCTGCTGGCGTCGGTGGCCGTGACCGGACAGGACGGCACGACCGTGCTGTCGCAGCACCAGTTCACTTACCAGCACGCCAATGCGGCCTTCGGGCCTCCCGAGACCTGGGGCGGCATTGGCGGTGCCCACGACGCCACCGATTCGTTCAACCTGGGTGGCAGCTTCCACGTCTACGCCGGGATCGGCCCGCCTGAATGCATCCCGCTGGTGGGGGTCCAGGCCGGCGGCTCGGTCTCCGGCACCACCGAGCTGCTGAGCTTCGTCGACGTCAACGGCGACGGCCTGCCCGACCGCATCGACAACCAGGGCCACGTCGATCTCAACCAGCAAGGCTCGTTCGCCTCCACCTCCGCCTCCGGGGTGAGCGACATCGGGCGGACGCTCGAATTCGGCTTCGATCTGAATGCCGGCTTCCGCGCCGACCTCGAGGGGCTGCTGCCGGTGACCGGCGGCTTCAGCTTCGTCTACACCCATGCCAACGAGGACCGCACCCTGGTCGACATCAACGGCGACGGCTTCCCGGACTGGGTGGCCGCCGACGGCAGCTTCCGCACCAGCCTCAACAACGGCACGTCGTTCTCGCCGGCGGCCAGCTGGGGCGGGTTCGGCGCGGGAGGGCTTTCGCTGGGCATGGCGGGCGAGCAGCAGGACGTGCTCTCCAACCTCCAGCTCGCCAACACGCTGCGCAAGCTGGTGCTGCCCTTCACCGGCCCGGTCAGCCTCGGCGGCGCCGTCCAGAAGAAGCAGGCGGGAGGTGACGGCGTCACCGCGGAGATCTGGCAGAACGGCAACCAGGTCTGGCAGCGCACCTTCGCCGCCGGCGACACGGCGCCCTGCCTGCCCGCGGCCGGCGGCGGCTGCGGCGGCGGTTTCACCCTCAACGTGCAGGCTGGCGACCGGCTCTACTTCCTGTCGGGCTCGATCCGCGACACCGACTCCGACGCCCTGCTGTGGGCGCCGCAGGTCACCTATACCGCCGGAGACCCGGCGGCCCAGGAGCCCTGGGGACCGCAGGTCTACCAGTTCGACGGCGGCGCCGACTTCCGGCTGGCGGGTCCCCCGGCGGTGGCCTGGGTTGCCACGGCGGACGGTACCGCCGAGGTGCAGGGGGCGATCGTCAAGCAGGTCACGAGCGACGACGTGACGGTGACCGTGGTGCAAAACGGCAATACCGCCTCGCCGGTCTACCAGCGCACCTTCGCCGCGGCGGAGGTGGGGAGCTTCGCGGAGGTCCCGCCGGTCGGGGTGGCGGCCAAGGACAAGCTGACCTTCCGCGTCTCCTCGCAGACCCCGGTGGACCCCAACCTGGTGCAGTGGACGCCGCAGGTGGCCCTGGGCGGCAACCAGCCCCAGGCGGTCCAGCCGTTCTATGACACCGTCGCCCGGCTGGCCCCGACCGACCAGCCCACGGTCTCGTGGCCGGTGCCCGCGAGCTGGGACCAGACCCTGCACGTCTCCTGGGCTCCGGGCGGCGCCGCCGCCACGCTCTACGTCCAGGCTCCGCAGAGCCTCCTCGGCCGCACCGCGCTGCCGGCGAGCGCCACGACCTTCGACCTGCCGGTGCAGGCTGCCACCGGCCAGCCGCTGTTCGTCACCGTGCTCGCCCCGGACGCATCCAGCCTGGGCACGCTTTCCGTCACCGGCAACGGCGGCGCGGTGCCGGTCAACCAGCGCTATCCGGCGCCGGCTTCCAAGGAGCCTCTGTCCGGCGGTTGGCACGGCTGGTACTACGGCGAGTGGAACGGCAACAAGCCGTTCAGCGAAGGGGGCCTGGCGCTGCCGCAGAGCCAGAGCGCGGGGGTGCCGGACTTCACCCCGGCGGTCCCCAACTGGCAGGGGACGACCGGTTTCGCCCTGGCGGCCTGGACGGGCTCGGGCTTCGACCTCTACCAGGCGGCCGAGGGGGTCAAGCCGTCGCGGCAGGGCGGCAACGCCGCCGGCAACCTCGACCTGGCGATGGGCACGTCCGCGGGCGGCGGTCTCAACGTGGTGCGCAAGACGACCGGCAAGAGCGTCGGGGTCGACGTCTCGGCCGGCCTGAACCTCGCCGTCTCCCTGGCCGACAACCAGACCGAGGTCGATCTGCTGGACATGAACGGCGACCGCTACCCCGACCAGGTGACCGGCAGCGGCGTGCGCTTCTCGAACGGCCGCGACGGCTTCGGCGACCTGCAGCCGTTCCCGGGCCTCAACTCCGCGGTGCGCCTCACCAAGGATGCCAACGTCACCACCGGCATCGGGCTCGGCACGACCTTCAGCAAGAAGAGCGGCGGTGGTAAGCCCAAGGGGGTCGTCAGCACGATGCCCTCGGTGGGCAGCACGGTGGCCCTTTCCCAGACGCGCTACGACCTGATCGACGTCAACGGCGACGGCCTCCCCGACCTGGTGACGATGGGCTCGGGCGCCACCGCCGCCACCGTCCAGCTCAACCTCGGCTACCGCTTCGGCGCGCCCGAGACCTGGCCGTTGCCGGCGTGGAACACCGGCTCAGGCGGCGGACCCGGCAGCTGCACCGACCTGGTGGGCATCGCCGCCGGCGGGATCGCCTCGCTGATCTCCGACCGCAACTCCCCGAACGCCCTCAACTTCACCCGCAGCTCGGCGCTGCAGGCCGGCGTCGCCATCGGCCCCTTCGGCGCCAGCGCCTCGACGACCCTGGCGCGCACCCTGGTGGCGATGATCGACGTCAATGGGGACGGCCTCCCGGACCACGTGTCGAAGGAGCAGGGCGAGCCTTTCTTCCGCGTCAAGCTCAACCATGGCGACGGCTGGGACCCCGAGCAGCTGTGGCCGGTCCCGGATTGGAACACCACGCTGGGCGACGGCTACGTGATCCCCGGCTCGCTCCAGTGCCTGGACGCAGTCAGCTACACGGGCAACATCGCGAGCGACGCCTCCCTGGGCTTCCAGGACTGCCTGGTGCTGGTGCCGCCGGTGCCGGTCGTCGGCCTCGATCTCGAGATCACCGGCCAGGTCCTGGGCAGCGGCGGCGGCTTGCAGCTCTTCTTCCAGGACCTCGACGGCGACGGCCTGCCGGATCACGTGCTCAAGAAGCCGAACGATCCCAACGTCTACGTCAAGCGCAACCTGGCCACGCAGGCGAACCTGCTGACCGCGGTGCAGCGCCCGCTGGGGGGGAGCTTCCAGCTGAGCTACCGGCGGCAGGGCAATCGTGTCGGTCTTTCCGACGACGGCAGCCACAAGGTCGATATGCCCGAGACCCAGTGGGTGCTGGCGAGCGTCACCGTCAACGACGGCCGCGGCAACGCCTACACCACCGGTTACGAATACTTCAACGACGCCTACACCGATCGCACCGAGCGGGAGAGCTACGGCTACGCGCGGGTACGGACCACCCGGCCCGACGGCTCGACCATCGACCGGCGCTATCAGAACCAGGACCTCTACCAGCGCCGCCTGCTGGCGCACGAGGCCATCGCCGACGCCTCCGGCCGCCTGTTCCGCACCGAGGACCTGGCCTACCAGCTGCGCCCGCTCGGTCCCGGCGCCTTCTTCCCCGCGCGGGTCTTCGAGCAGACCTCCTTCTTCGAGGGCGCCGCCGGCGCCGGCAAGGTCACCTCGCGGACCTGGGATTACGACGGCTTCGGCAACATCATCTCCTTCCAGGACGCGGGCGACGGCGCCGCCGCCGACCAGGTCGTCGCCTCGACCGCCTATTTCGTCGATCCGCAGCTGTACGTCATCCAGCCCTCGCAGCTGGTGGTGCGGGACGGCAACGGCGCGCTGCTGCGGCAGCGCTCGGCCACCTACAACGCCCAGGGCGACCTCGCGAGCCTGCAACAGGTGCTGATCGGCGGCAAGGACCCCGCAAGCGGCTCCCCCTATACCGGCAACAGCAACGCCGTCTTTAGCTACAGCTATGACGCCTTCGGCAACATGGCGTCGGTGGCCGACCCGTCGGGCTATACCCGGACCTTCGCCTACGACCCCGTCGCCAAGACCTGGCCCGCCCGGGTCACCGATTCGTTCGGCTACAGCAGCAGCTTCGCCTGGAACCTCCTGTACGGCAAGGTCGCTTCGACCGTGGATGAGAACGGCCAGCTGGAGCAGCGGACCTACGACCTGTTCGGCCGCATGGCGAGCGTCGTCGGGCCCTACGACAGCTCGGCCTCGCCGGCGCTCACGTTCGAGTACTTCCCCGCGGCCAGCCCGCCGCTCGCGGTGGTGCACCAGAAGGACGTCACCCGCTCCGCCACGATCGACTCGGTGGTCTTCGTCGACGGCATCGAGCGCACCGTCGAGACCAAGGTGAGCGCCGAGCTCGACCAGGGGAGCGGCACCGCGACCTCGACCGGCATGCGGGTGAGCGGCCATCTCGACTTCGACGCCCTGGGGCGCGTCGCCGGGCGCGGGCAACCGGTCTTCGACAGCGGCGCGACGCGGTCCTTTGTCGCCGTCGCGGCCAGGAACCCGACGCTCTTCGCATACGACGTGCTCGACCGCACCGTGCAGGCGAGCTTCCCGAACGGTGCGGTGACGCGGATGAGCTACGGCTTCGGCACGCTCGACGGCGTGCAGTGGCTCGCCCACACCCGCACCGATCCCAAAGGCCGGGCGACCATTTTCTACGATGACGTGCGCGGCAACGTGCGTGGCGTCCAGCAGACCAACACCGGCGCGACGCTGCTGACCCGCTACGCCTACGACGCGCTCTCGCAACTCACCGCGGTCACCGACGCCAGGGGGAACGCGACCAGCCTGCAGTACGACACGCTGGGGCGCCGCGTGCTGCAGCAGAATCCGGACAGCGGGACGACCGAGCTGCGCTACACGCCGGCCGGCGACCTCGGCGCCAAGATCAGCGCGAACCTGGCGGCCCACGCGCAGCAGATCCGCTATCTGCGCACCTTCCATCGCCTCGACGGCATCAACTATCCGGACCTGCCGCCGGCCGTCTTCACCTATGGCGCTCCCGGAGCACCGGGCAACACCGCCAACCGCCTGGCCGCGTCGAGCGACGGGTCCGGCACCGAACAGCTCACCTACGGCAGGCTGGGAGAGATCGTCCAGTCGGTGCGCACGCCGGTCGCCTTGAACGGCGACACGCCCCGCGGGCCGTACGCCACCCGGTTCCAGTTCGACAGCTTCCAGCGCCTGCTTTCGCTGACCTATCCGGACGGTGAGCAGGTCACCTACACCTTCGATGCCGGCGGCCAGGTCAAGAAGGCGACGGGTGTGGTGGGCGGCGCCCCGTTCGACTACCTGCATCACCAGGGATATGACGAGTTCGGCGATCGGGTGCGCAGCGTCTATGGCAACGGGGTCGAGACGCGCTTGTCCTACGACCCGCTGTCGCGCGAGCTGGCCGGCATCGGGACGACCGAGGCCAGCGGGCGCCCGATCCAGATGCTCTCGTACCAGCGCGACCTGACCGGCACGGTGCTCGGCCTCGCCAACAGCATGGCGCAGGGACAGGGCCACCAGCTCGGCGGGCCGCTCACCGAGACGTTCACCTATGACGGTCTCGATCAGCTGGTGAGCGCGGCCGGCAGCCTGCGGACGCCGCCCAACCAGGTATCGTCCTTCA
>DATKFK010000225.1:0-11292 GCA_035544375.1 Thermoanaerobaculia bacterium | reverse complement strand
TCACAACGCCCTGCTGCCGCTGGCACTGGTCCCCGCCTACTGTCTGTTCAGCAAGACCGGGGCCCAGGTCACGATGGCGCTGCTGACCGCCGCACTCGCCTGGTTGACCCTGCGCCTGGGCCGGCACTACACCGCCGGCCGGCCCGGCGAGTCGCTGGTCGCGTATGCCTGGGTGGCGTTCGCGCCGCCGCTGCTCTTGTATTCCTACCAGATCTGGGTCGAGGTCCCCGCCGCGCTGCTGACCATGGCGGCGCTCGACCGGATCCTGGCGCTGGCGGTGGCGGACCCGGCATCCTCGCGGTCCTTAGACACGGGTGTGAAGGGTGCCGTGCGCGCCTGGCTGGCCATCGGCCTGCCGGTGCTGCTGCTCCCGCTGCTCAAGATCCGCTTCATCCTGATCGCCGCGCCGCTGGCGGCGCTCGCCGCCTGGCGGAACGGCAGGCAGCCGGGGCACCGCCGGCCGGCGCTGGCACTTGGCGCGGTGCTGCTGCTGGTGGTGGGGGGGATCCTGCTCTACAACCAGCACCTGTACTCGAACCCGCTGAAGATCCACAGCCTGGAGGAAATCGATCCGAACCGGCACAGCGTGCTCGATTACCTCGGCGGCGGCCTCGGCCTGTTCTACGACTGCGCCTTCGGTCTGTTCGGCTTCGCGCCCATCTGGTTGCTGTTGCTGCCGGCCCTGGCGCTGCTGCTGGCCCGCCGTGCGCCGCTGCCCGCGCACCTCGCCTTCATTTCCCTACCCTACCTGCTGGCAGTCACCCCGCGCGGCGAATGGTACGGCGGCTGGTCGCCACCCTTCCGCTATGCGCTGATCGCCCTGCCGTTGCTCGGCCTGACCCTGCCGCCGCTGCTCGCCGGCCGCCACCGGCCGGGAGCGCGGGCGCTGATCGGCGGCCTGGGGGCCGCGACCCTGACCCTGGCCTTGCTGTGGGTGGTGGTTCCCGGCTGGACCTACAACCTTGCCGATGGACGCACCTACGTCCTCGACCATCTCGGCGCGCGCCTCGGCGCCGACGTGGCGCGGTTCTTCCCGAGCGTGGCGCGGCCCCGCGCCGCCACCTGGATCTGGCCGCTGTTGTCGCTGGCGCTGGTGATCGGAGCCTGGTGGCTGCCCGGACGGCGGCGCCCCCGGAGCCCGCCTACAACGGCCGGCGCCACCGCCGGAGCCGAAGCCAGAGCATCTCGCCAGACGAGCGGTAGCTCCCGAGCCGGCGGCGGCGCCGCGCTGGCCGGGATTGCCGCGGCGCTCGCCGCGACCGCCCTGCTGCCCGTCGCCGCCGCCCGGATGCCTACCCACGTGATCGAGCTCGAAGACCCGCAGGTGGTCAAGCTCGGCGGCCACCTGTACCCCGATCGCTGGGTGATCGAGCGCACTCGCTATCGGGGAAGCTGGGTGCTGCGGGTCGGCGACCAGGTGCGGGCGCCGGTCGTCGCGGGCGGCCGGCGGGTGCTATTGACGCTCGCCGCCGAGCTGATCCGCAATCAACCGGTGCCTTTCGCCGTGGACATCGCCGCCGGCGAGCGGCTGCTGGCGGTGTGGACGCCGGTGCGCGAGCGCGCCTGGGAGGAGCTGACCCTGGGCCCCTTCGACTGGCCGCCGGGCGCGCCGCTGGTGCTCACCGCCCACGGGCCGCATCCTCCCGGGGCCCTCAACGGTGCGCTGCTGGACCGCGTCGAGCTCGCCTGGGAATGACGGCGCACGACGTGCCGGCGGCACCGGAGGTCTCGGCGGTGGTACCGACCGTCGGCCGCAGTCCCTGGCTCGCGGCCTGCCTGCAAGCCCTCCGGCGGCAGCAAGGCGTGGGGTCGCTCGAGATCGTGGTGGTGGATCAATCTCCCGAGCCGCTGGCGCTGCCGCCCGGGTTGGCCGACCGGGTCCTGCGGCCGGGGCGCAACCTGGGTTTCGCCGGCGGCACCAACCTCGGTCTCGCTGCCGCCCGCGGCGAGCTGCTGGCGACGGTCAACGACGATGCCGTGGTCGCCCCCGGCTGGCTGGCCGCCCTCACCGCCGCGCTGCGCGCCGTGCCCGCCGCCGCCGCCGTCCAGGGCGTGAACCTGATCGGCGGCGAGCGGGCCATGGAGCAAGGCCCTACCGGAGACGCAGCCGCGTCGACTGTCCCTGGGCTGGCCGCAGACGTTGACGCGCCGACCAAAGATGCTGCCATACCGACCGGAGGCGCCGCCGCGCCGGCGGAGTGGCCGCCCGGGGACCCCGAGCGGATCGACGGCTGCGGGCTCGGTTGGAACCGCTGGTGGCAGGCCATCCAGCTCGGCCACGGCGAGCCGGCGCCGCACGGGGCCAATCGGGAGAGCGCTGCGGGGTGGGGGTGGACCACCACGGTGGTCGAGGTGTTCGGCGTCTCGGCGACCGCCGCCCTCTTTCGGCGCACCGCGCTCGAACAAGTGGCGGTCGGCGGCGGCGAGATTTTCGACCCCCGTCTGGTCTCCTACTACGAAGACGCCGAGCTGGCCGGCCGCCTGCGCGCCGCCGGCTTCAGCGCCCTGCTGGTGCCGGCGGCGCGGGCGCGCCACGCCGGCGCGGCATCGGGGCGGACGGCGCCGGCGAGCCGGGACCGCTGGCGGTTGGTCTATGGCAATCGCTACTTGGCGGCCGCCCGCCTGCTCGGCCGCGGGCTGTGGCCGCGGCTGCCGCTGATGGTGCTGCGCGACATCCTCGACGTGGCCGGCCCGGCCGTTCTCCGAGTCCCCCGCCGCGCGCGCACCGCCGCCTCGCCGGCCTGGGCGGCCACCTCGGCGTCCACCGCCTTGCCGCGAAGCAGTTCTTCGGCAGCCTGCGCCCGCCATGGAACCGGCGCCACCTGGCCAAGCATCACCCGCACCGACGCCACCCTGCCCGCCGCCGCCGCCGACCGCTCCCGCGTCGCCGGCATCCTGGCCGGCTGGGGGCGCGCCCTGCGCCACCTGCCCGCCTTCGCCCGCGGCGGCGCCCCGGCGCCGCCGCTGGCCGAGGTGGCCCGGCTGAGCCGCTGGCCGGCCCAACCGCGGTAACCTCTGGGGGCAATGGAACTCCCCGCCTCTCCGCCTGCGCCGCCGCCGGCGCTCGCTTCGGCCTCGCCGGCCCCGGCCTCGGCTCCGCCAGCGCCCGTCTCCACCTCTCCGGCACCAGCCTCGACCGAGCTTCCCTCCCCGGCGCCACAGCCGCTGCCCGAGCTGGCGGGCATCGTGGTGCACTGGCGCGACGAGGCCCGCCTCGCCGAGCTGATCGCTGCCTGGCCGCGCGACGACCCGCGCTTCGAGCTGGTGGTGGTGGACAACAGCGCCAGCGCCGGCGGAGTGCTGGCAGCAACGGTACAAGAAGGGGCCGGCCCGGACCCCATGCCGGCATCGACGCTCGCGGAGCGCACCGACCCGGACCCTCCGCCCCCCGCCATCCGCCTGCTGCAGCCCGGCTGCAATCTCGGCTTTGCCGGCGGCGTCAACGCCGGCGTGGCCGCCAGCCGGGCGGCGCTGCTGCTGCTGCTCAACCCCGACGCCGTGCCCGCGCCCGGAGCGCTGGACCGCCTCGTCGAAGGCTTTGCCGCGCACCCGGAAGCCGCGGGCCTGGCGCCGCGGCTGGTTGGCGCCGCGGGAGAGCCGCAGTTCGCCTGGCAGCTGCGCCGCCTGCCTTCGCTTTGGGGCTGCCTGCGGCAGACGCTGCCCTGGCCGGGAGCCGGCACCGGCGCCGGACCCGCCTCGGAACCTCCGCCCGGCACTCCGGTCGAACAGCCGGCGGCGGCGGCGCTGGCCCTGCGCCGGAAGGTCCTGCTCGACGCCGGGGGCCTGGACGAGCGCTTTCATCCCGCCTGGTTCGAGGACGTGGACCTGGCGTGCCGGCTGCGCCAAGCCGGCGCCACGCTGCTCTACTGGCCGGCGGCGCAGTTCCGCCACGCCCTGGGCAGCACCGTCCCCGGCCTCGGGTATGGCCGCTTCCTTTGGATCTATCACCGCAACCTCGAGCGCTACCTGGCCAAGCACCACGGCACCGCCTGGGCGCTTCTGGCACGCGCCAGCCTGGCGGCCGGCCTGGCGATCCGCTTCCCGCTCCTTGCGGTGCGCCGCCCGCGCCGCGCCGCCTCCCGCCGCGAGGCGGCGGCCGGCCTGCTCGTGGCCATGACCGGTGCGCTCACCGGCTGGCGTCTTCCCCGCCGCCTGGCGGACGATGCGCGCGGAGCGGGTCCCGGCGCCGCCGCCGCTGCGGCCGCCATCGGCGATCCATCCGCTGGGGTCGAGCATGCCCGCTGAGGCACCGGTGGCCGTCTGCCTGGTCACCCATGACTCGGCGCCCGACCTGGCGGGCTGCATGGCGGCGATCGCCGGCTTGCGGCACCCACCTGCCGAGATCGCGCTCGTCGATTCCGGCAGCCAGGACGGCAGCCTCGAACAAGCCCGCCGGACGGCGCCGGACGGCATCCCCCTGACCGCCATCGGGCATGCCGCCAACATCGGGTTCGCCGCCGGCATGAACGCCGCCATCGCGGCGACCCGCGCGCCTTTCGTGTTCACCTTGAACGCCGACGCCCGCCCCGCTCCCGACCATCTGGACCGCCTGCTGGCGCGCTTCGCGGCGCACCCGGAGCTGCCCGTCGCCGCCGTCACCGGCCGGCTGGTGCGTCCTGCCGCCGCCGGCGGGGCGCGCCTGCTCGACGCCTGCGGCATGCGCCTCACCACCGCCTGGCGCCACCTCGACCGCGGCTCGGGCGAGCCCGATCGTGGCCAGTGGGACCGGCCCGAGCGGGTCTTCGGAGCCACCGGCGCCGCCTCGCTGTTCCGCCGCGAGGCGCTCCTCGACGCGGCGGTGGACGGCGAGGTGTTCGACCCCCGCTTCCACTCGTTCCGCGAGGACGCCGAGCTGTGCTTCCGCCTGCGCGAGCGCGGCTGGGAGATCCTCTACGAACCCGCCGCCGTGGCCGAGCACCGGCGCTTCAACGTGCCCGAGAGGCGCGCCGCGATGCCCGCCGGGGTCAATCTCCATTCGCTCAAGAACCGCTACCTGCTGCGCATCTACCACCAGACCGGGCGCAACCTGGCGCGCACCCTGGTGCCCACCCTGGCCCGCGACCTCGGGGTGCTCGCCTGGGTGCTGCTGCGCGAGCGCTCGTCGCTCGGCGCCTACGGCTGGCTGCTGCGCCACCGCGGCGAGCTGCTGGCCCGGCGGCGCGCCATCCAGCGCCGCCGCACCCTCCCGGCGGCGGACCTGGACGCCTGGTTCGGGCGCCAGGGGGCCCCGCTGTGAGACCGGTCCAATGAGCGGCCCGGCGGTGGCGCTGATCGGCAGCCGCGGCATCCCCGCCCGCTACGGCGGCTACGAGACCCTGATGGAGGAGCTCTCGGTGCGGCTTCTGGCGCGCGGTTTCCGGGTGACCGTCTACTGCCGCTCGCATTCCACCCCGCGGCGCCTCCGGCTCTATCGCGGCGTCGAGCTGGTGGTGCTGCCGACGGTGCGCACCAAGCACCTCGACACTCCCGTCCACACCCTGCTCGCCTGCCTCCACGCCGGCGCCCGCGGCTTCGACGCGGCGCTCCTCGTCAACTCGGCCAACGCCCTGTTCCTGCCCCTGCTCGCGGCCGGCGGCATCCCCACCGCGCTGCACGTGGACGGCATCGAGCGCCGCCGGCGGAAGTGGGGCCCGCTGGGCCGCGCCGTCTATGCCCTGTCCGAGCGGCTGGCCTGCATCCTGCCGGATGCCCTGATCACCGATGCCGAGGTCATCCGGCGCCACTATCTCGAGCTCTACGGCGCCGACTCGACGGCGATCGCCTACGGCGTCGATCCGCGGCCGCCGCGGCTGGCGCGGTCCGCGGCAGCCGGCGACACGGCTCCCGGCGGCGCGGCGGCCGGCGACGCGGCAGCCGGCGCCCTCTCGCGCCTGGGGCTACTGGAGCGGCGCTATTTCCTCTACGTCAGCCGCTTCGAGCCCGAGAACAACCCCCACCAGGTGGCCGCGGCCTACCGGGCGGTGCGCGGCGACCTGCCGCTGGTCATGGTGGGCGGCGCCCCCTATGCCGGCGACTACATCGCCGGCTTCACCCGCGGCGCCGATCCCCGCATCGTGTTCCCCGGCCCGATCTACGGCGAGGAGTACCGCGAGCTGCTCGCCAACGCCCTCGCCTACGTCCACGCCACCGAGGTGGGCGGCACCCATCCGGCGCTGGTCGAAGCCATGGGGTACGGCAACTGCGTGGTGGTCAACGACACGCCCGAGAACCGCGAGGTGGCAGGCACGGCCGGCCTTTACTTCCGGGCCGCCGAGCCCGCAACGTTGACGGCGCGCCTCGAGCAGGTGCGCCGGCGCCCCCGCCGCGCCCGGCTCGCCGGCCGCGTGGCGGCCCGCCGCGCTGCCCGGCGCTACTCCTGGGAACGGGTGGCGGACCAGTACGCGGAGCTGCTGGGAACCCTCGCCGGCCGGCGCTGATCCACCCCGACCGTCGCGCGCGGCCCGCGGTTTGCATGTAATATGTGCGCGCAAACTTCAGGACCGCCGCCGACCGCAAGCGCGGCGTTCCGCCAGGGTTCCAGGGACAGATGGCAGTGCGTGTCGCCACCTCCGCTCCATGTTCCCGGCCGTTGGCATAGACGGTGCGAGGCTGCGCCACGTTACAATGATCAACCAGTTCCGACGGGCACGATGCCAGGACTGAACCCTAATCCATGCTGAAAGAACGAGCCCGGATTCTCGCGGCTGCGATCTTTCTGGTTGACCTGGCGCTGGTCGCCATCGCCTTCCTGCTGGCCTTTTCACTGCGCAGCTGGGTGCTGCCGCGGCTGGTGCCGCAGGCGTTCCCCGCGCGCCTGTACCCGCTCGCGGCCTACCTGCCGCTGCTGCCCCTGGCGCTCGCGATCTGGGGCGCGCTGCTGCTGCTGTCGGGACGCTACCGGTCCCACCGCACCGTGCCGCTGCTCGACGAGTCCTGGGCGGTGCTGCGGGTCTGCGCCAGCGGCACGATCCTCTTCACCCTCGCCCTGTACATCTTGCGCATCGACGTCCGGCTGCTGGGCAACGATCAGATCAGCCGCGCCTGGGTGCTCCTGTTCGGCGTCTTCGCGTCGCTCCTGCTGCTGGGCGAGAAGCTCTTCCTGCGCGTCAGCTCGCGCTACGTGCGCTCGCGCGGCTTCAACTACCGCACCGTGCTCATCGTCGGCACCAATGCCGCGGCGCTCAAGATCGCCGATTCGATCCACGGCCACCGCTTCTGGGGCTACCGCATCCTCGGCTTCATCGTCAACGGCCATTCGCCGGCACAGCCGTGGCCGAGCCGTTACCCGATCCTCGGCGAGCTCAAGCACATCACCCACATCATCGAGAGCAACGTCGTCGACGACGTGATCTTCGCGGTCAGCCGGCGCGATCTCGACCGCCTGGAAGACCTGTTCCTGAGCCTGCAGGAGCAGGGGATCCGCACCCGCTTCGCCGTCAACCTCTTCCCGCACACCCAGGCGCGGGTCGAGCTCGAGGAGCTCGACGGCATGCCGCTGCTGTCCTTCGCCACCGGCCCGACGAGCCCGCTGCCGCTGATGGCCAAGCGGCTCATGGACGTCGCGCTGTCGTCGCTCCTGCTGCTGATCGGGCTGCCGGTGGTCGGGGCCATCGCCACCCTGATCAAGGTCAGCTCGCAGGGCAACGTGCTCTTCCGCCAGACCCGCTGCGGCTTGAACGGGCGCATCTTCACGCTCTACAAGTTCCGCACCATGGTCGAGGACGCCGAGGAGCGGCGCCGCAACCTCGAGCACCTCAACGAGATGAACGGTCCGGTGTTCAAGCTCAAGAGCGACCCGCGGGTGACCTGGCTCGGGCGTTTCCTGCGCCGCTTCAGCCTCGACGAGCTGCCGCAGCTGTGGAACGTGCTGCGCGGCGACATGAGCCTGGTCGGTCCGCGCCCTCCCATCCCGGAGGAGGTGGCCCGCTACCAGCGGTGGCAGCGCCGGCGGCTGTCGATGAAGCCGGGCCTGACCTGCCTGTGGCAGGTCAGCGGGCGCAACCAGATCGACTTCGACCGCTGGATGCAGCTCGACCTCGAGTACATCGACTCCTGGTCGCCCATGCTCGACTTCAAGATCCTGCTCAAGACGATCCCCGCCGTCCTCTCAGGCCGCGGCGCCTCCTGATCCCCCTGATCGCCGGCGTGGCAGCTCCCCGGCCGCCAGCGCCAGGGTCGTCTCCACCACCGCCGCCAGGGGCCCCGCATCGGCCATGCCACGCCCCGCCAGGTTGAAGGCGGTGCCGTGATCCACCGAGGTGCGCAGGAAGGGCAGGCCAAGGGTCCAGTTGGTGGCCAGCCCGAAGGCGGCGGTCTTGACCGCGATCAGCCCCTGGTCGTGGTAGAGCGCCAGCACCCAGTCGAACTCGCCCCGCCGGGCGCGCGCGAACAGCGAGTCGGCGCTCTCGGGCCCATGCACGTCCAGGCCGGCGCGGCGCGCCCGCTCGGCCGCCGGCGCCAGCACGGCGCCTTCCTCGTGTCCCAGCAGCCCCCCCTCGCCGGCGTGCGGGTTCAAACCCGCCAGCGCGATGCGGCCGCCGGCGTGGCGGTCCAGGCAGGCCAGCGCCTCGTCGAGCGCCCGCGGCTCGACAGCCGCCGCCAGCGCCCGCGCCAGCGGCACGTGCACCGTCAGCAGCGCCACCTGCAGGTCGGGCGCCAGGAACGCCATCAGGTAGTCGCGGCCGTAGCGCTCGAGCCCGCAGGCCGCCGCCAGGTAGTCCGTATGGCCGCGGAAATCCGGCAGCAGATGGCGGGCGATCGAGTCCTTGGCGACCGGCGCGGTGACCAGCGCGTCCGCCGCCCCCTGCCGGACCAGCGCCATGCCGGCGTCCAGGGCGGCGATGGCGCCGGCGGCGTCCGCCGGCCCCGAGCTGCCCGGCGCCACCACACGGCGGACCGCCACGGGATCCAGCACCGGCACGGCACCGGGATCGGCGGCGGTCATCGCGTCGAGATCGGCAGCCGCCGGCATGCCGGGGAGATAGCGCAACCGGTCCCACGGGGCCCCAGGGAGGGACGGGCGCAACGCTTCGAGCGCCGCCCGCTCGGCAACCACCAGCGGCTGCCATGAGCGCCCGGCGCCGCCGGGCCGCCCGCCGGCAAGCAACTTGAGCAGGATCTCGGGACCGATACCGGCAGGATCGCCCTGGGTGAGGGCCAGCCGCGGCGGGCCGTCCGCCTGGGGCCGCGTGCCGGTCCCGCCGCCCCGGCCGCTCCCGCCAGTCCCGGAACTGCCGCCGCTCGGGGCGCTCAGGGTCAGGGCTCCGACGCGGGCTCGCCGCTCCGGCGCGGACGGCGCTTGAGCTCCTCTTCCTTGAACAGGTAGCGGATGCTGTGCTTCTGGATCAGCAGGTTCGGCCCGGAGTGCCGGTTGAGCTTGAGCGCGCCCTTGTCGTACCACTCGATCCAGCCGCGCAGCTCCTCGCCGTCGGTCAGGATCAACACCATCGGCGTCTTCGCCGCCATCTGCTTGAGGTAGTAGAACTCCTCGGCGTTGGTCTGCTCCGGCGGCGTCTGCTTGCGGCGCACGCTCCGCGATGGCAGCGAGCTCTTCAGCTCGTTCATGTCCGGGCGGATCAGTTTGCGGTTGGCCATGTCGGCGTCCGGTCTCTATGCGACCTCGGAGGGGTGCGGCAGGATCTGCGGCAGCGGCGACTGCGGCCGGCCCTCCGGGTTCCGGGTCTTGTATTGATCGTCCTCGTAGGCCAGGCAGCACAGCAGCCTGCCGCACTGGCCGGAGATCTTCGACGGATTGAGCGAGAGGTTCTGGCGTTTCGCCATCTGGATCGAGATCGGCCGGAAGTCCTTGAGCCAGGTCGAGCAGCACAAGGTGCGGCCGCAGATGCCGACGCCGCCGACCAGGCCGGCCTCGTCACGGGCGCCGACCTGCACCATCTTCACCCGCACCGAGAAACGGCTGGACAGGTCGCGGACCAGCTGCCGGAAGTCCACCCGTCCCTCGGAGGTGAAATAGAAGGTCGCCTTCTTGCCCGACAGCGAGAACTCCACCTGCGACACCTTCATGTCCAGGCCGAGGGCGCGCGAACGCTCCTGGGCGAAGAGCTTGGCGGTCATCTCGCTCTGCCGCTGGCGCTCGTGAGCTGCCGTATCGGCATCGTCCGCCAGCCGCAGCACCGGGCGGGCGCCGGACTTCTGGCACGGCTTGAAGACCGGCATCGGCGAGCGTTCCACCCGGCCCAGGGCAGGCCCCGACTCGAGCTCGACCACCACCCGGTCGGCGACCGCGTAGATCTTGCCGGCGGTGGCACAGAGCGTCACGTTGGTTTCCTCACGGAAGCGCACGCCGACGTAGGAGTCTTCGACGGCGGTCGACATTCCCTTGAAAGCACAACCTGAACATCCACCCATGATCGTCACTTCCATTCCATCTGCGACAGCAATTACGGACTATGCAGGATGAGTACCAGCCCCACGGTCTGCGACGACCCCGAGCCGGGGACGCCCCCTCCCCTTCGCTTCGGCCAACAGGGTTCGGCTTAGGTAAACGTTATCACGGCGGGTTTCAATCGGCGGCGGGCTCCTGGTCGAGCACCCGGCGGCCGATGTCGCGGCGGAACACCTTGCCGGGCCAGTGGATCTCGCCGGCCGCCGCGTAGGCGCGCTTGAGCGCTCCCACCAGGTCCGGCCCCAGCGCGCAGACCGACAGCACGCGGCCGCCGGCGGTCAGCAGCTCGCCGCGCGGGCCGCGCTGGGTGCCGGCGTGGAACACCTCGGCTCCCAGCTCCGCCGCCCGCTCGAGCCCGACGATGACCTCGCCGGTGACCGGCCGGCCCGGATAGCCCCGGCTGGCCAGCACGATGCAGGCGGCGGCCTCCTTGCGGAAGCGCAGCCGGCGCACCTGATCGAAATCGCCGGCCGCGGCGCTGGCGAGCAGGGGCAGCAGATCGTCCTCGAGCCGCAGCAACAGCGCCTGCGCCTCGGGATCGCCCAGGCGGGCGTTGAACTCCAGCACCTTGGGACCCTCGGCGGTGAGCATCATGCCGGCGTACAGCACGCCAACGAACGGGCGCCCCTCGTCGGCGAGGCCGCCGATCGTGGTGCGCATGACGGTCTCGACGATCTCGGCCGCCGCCTCGCCGGAAGGCAGGCCGCCGGGGCTGTGGGACCCCATGCCGCCGGTGTTGGGCCCGGTGTCGCCGTCGCCGATGCGCTTGTAGTCCTTGGAAATCGCCAGGGGCAGCAGCCGCTCGCCGTCGGAGAGGGCCATGAACGACACCTCCTCGCCCGGCAGGAACTGTTCGACGACGGCGCGGTCGCTGCCGGCGCCAAAACGGCGCTCCTCGAAGAGCGTCA
>DATKFK010000224.1:0-4714 GCA_035544375.1 Thermoanaerobaculia bacterium | reverse complement strand
ATGTGAGGGAGCATCCGGAGCAGGCGCTTGGAGACGTCGCCTACAGCCTGGCGGCGACGCGCAGCCATCACGAGCACCGGCTGGCGCTGGCGGTGTCGACGCGCGAGGCGCTGGTGTCGGGGCTCGAGGCGGCGCTGCGCGGGGAGTTGGCGGTTGGCTCGGCGCGCGGGGAGGGCCGTCGCGGCAAGACGGCGTGGCTGTTCACGGGTCAGGGCTCGCAACAGATCGGGATGGGCAGAGAGCTGTGGGAAGAATGGCCTGTGTTCCGCGAGGCGCTCGAAGCGGCGTGGTCGGCGCTGGATGGGCATCTCGAGGCACCGCTTCGCGAGGTGATGTGGTCGCCGCGCGGCGCGCAGCTGGATGAGACGGGGTGGACGCAGCCTGCGCTGTTCGCGCTGGAAGTGGCGCTGTCTGCGCTGTGGCGGTCGTGGGGTGTGGAGCCCGACATGGTGGCGGGGCACAGCATCGGCGAGCTGTCGGCGGCGTATGTGGCCGGGGTGTTCTCGCTGGAGGATGCGGCTCGGCTGGTAGCGGCGCGCGGGCGGCTGATGCAGGCGCTGCCGAGGTGCGGCGCGATGGTGTCGCTCGCGGCCTCTGAATCGGCAGTGGCGGAGGCGATCGGCTCGCGAGGGGACTGCGTTTCGATCGCGGCGGTGAACGGCCCGTCGTCTGTGGTGATCTCTGGTGCGGAAGAGGATGTGCTTGCGCTGACGGAAGAGTTTGCGTCGCGGGGCGTTCGGACGAAGCGGCTGACGGTGTCGCATGCGTTTCACTCGGCGCTGATGGATCCGATGCTGGAGGAGTTCCGTGGAGTTGCGGAATCGGTTTTGTACCGTCCGGCGCGGATCGAGGTGGTGAGCAATGTCAGCGGGGGGATGGCGGGAAGCGAGCTGTCGAGCGCGGCGTACTGGGTGAAGCATGTTCGGGAAGGGGTGCGCTTCTCGGATGGAGTTGGGACGCTGCATGCGGCGGGAGTGACGGAGTATGTGGAGGTCGGTCCCCAGCCGACTCTGCTGGGTCTGGTAGCGGAGAGCTTGCCTGCGGGGGCGCCGGAGCCGGTGCTGGTGGCGAGCTTGCGGCCGGAACGGTCGGAGCGGGCCGCGGCGCTGGCGGCGCTGGGATCGCATTATGCGCATGGCGGGCGTGTGGATTGGGCTGGGGTTTTTGCGCCGGGAAGCCGACGCGTTGATCTGCCGACGTATGCGTGGCAGCGGCAGCGGTACTGGATCGAGACGTCGGTGGTGGGGACGCGTGGCGGAGAGCCGACGGGTCATCCGCTGCTGGGGGTTCGCGTACCGATGGCAGGCGCCGAGGCGGCATACGAATCGGTTCTGTCGCGGTCGTCTCACGCATGGCTGTACGAGCACCGGGTTGGCGCGTCTGCGGTGATGCCGGGGGCGGGCGTTGGAGAGCTCGTGCGCGCGGCTGGCGAGGATCAGCTGGGGTCGGCGGTCGAGGTCTTGTCGCTGGTGCTGCAGGCGCCGGTGGTCCTGCCGGAGGAAGGCGGGCAGCGCGTGCAGGTGGTGGTGAAGGAGGAGGACGGCCGGACGGAGGTGTCGGTCTACAGCCAGCGCATGGAAGGGTCGTCCGGGTCGGAGTGGACGCTGCATGCGAGCGGCGAGGTTCGCGCGGCGAGGCTGGAAGTGCCGGCGCGCCTTGATGTGGCTGCGGCTCGCGGCCGCTGCGGCGAGCGGATCGATATGGCGCAGGCCTATGAGGGGTTCGCGTCCGCGGGCCTGGAGTACGGCGCTGCGTTCCAGGGTCTGCAGGCGCTGTGGCGAGGGACGGACGAGGCGGTTGGCGAGGTGTCGCTGCCCGAGGGCGTGGAGGGTGCGGAGCGCTACGGGATACATCCGGCGCTGCTCGATGCGGCATTCCAGTCGGTGGCCGGGATAGCGCGGACGGCGGCGCTGCATCTGCCCTTTGCGATGGACAAGGTGACGGTGCACCGGGCAGGCGCGGCGTCGGGTGTGGTGCATGTGCGGCGCCGGTCTGAGAGCGGGGACGGCGTAGCGGCGGACGTGACGCTGGCGGACGAGCAAGGCGAGGTGCTGGTTGAGGTGGCCGGTCTGCGCAGCCGTCCCGTGGAGGAGTCGGCGTTCGGTCGTGCGGAAGGGGTTGCGAGCGCGCTTTATCAGCTGTCGTGGACGGCCTCGCCGGCGCCTGCGGCCTCGCCGGCGTCGGGCCGCTGGCTGGTGGTGGCGGGCGAGGATGACGCGGCGGCGGCGGATGTTGTGGAGCGTCTGCGGCAGTCGGGAGTGGCCTGTGAGCGGGTGACGGCGGCGGCGCTTCCGGCAGCGCTGCCGGCGGAGCATGTGGTGTGTCTGTGGCGCGGCGTGGAGGAGGGCGGTTCTGCGGAAGGGGCGCATCGTCTGTCGGCGGAGGGTCTGTCGCTGGTGCAGCTTGTGGCGGAGCAGGAGAGGTCGCCGCGGCTGTGGTGGGCGACGCGGGGTGCGGTGTCGGTGACGGCAGAGGAGAGCGCGGAGGTCGCGCAGGCGTCGCTGTGGGGCCTCGGGCGGACGGTGATGCAGGAGCACCCGGAGCTGTCGTGCACGCTGATCGACCTCGAGGAGGGAGCGCAAGCGGCGGAGGCGTTGGTTTGCGAGCTCACCGGGGCGGATGGCGAGCAGGAGATCGCGTGGCGCGGTGGACAAAGACATGTGGCGCGATTGACGCGGGCGTCGGGAGCGAGTGTCCCGGCGGCGGAGAATTACAGCCTGGTGAGCGGGGCCAAGGGAGCGCTGGATGGTCTTGTGCTGGTGGCGGCGCCGCGGCGTCGCGGCGGTCGAGGCGAGGTGGAGATCGAGGTCCGCGCGTCGGGCCTGAACTTCCGCGATGTTCTGAACGCGCTGGGGATGTATCCGGGAGAGGCGGGTCCGCTCGGAAGCGAGTGCGCCGGAGTGGTGACGGCGGTCGGCGAGGGCGTAGAGGGGCTCGCGGTCGGCGACCGTGTGATGGCGCTGGTTGCCGGGGGCTTTGGGCGGTACGTGGTGACGGATGCCCGGCTTGTGGCGCGTGTTCCTTCGGGTTTGTCGCTGGCGCAGGCGGCGACGATCCCGGTTGCGTTTCTGACGGCGTGGTACGCGCTGCACGATCTGGCGGAGTTGAAAGCGGGCGAGCGGTTGCTGGTGCACGCGGCGGCGGGCGGTGTCGGGATGGCCGCGGTGCAGATCGCGCGGTGGATCGGGGCGGAGGTGTTCGGGACGGCGAGCGCGCCGAAGTGGGACGTTGTGCGGTCGCTGGGCGTGAAGAGGGTGGCGTCTTCGCGCGACTTGAGCTTCGTCGAGGAGATGCGCAGCGCAGGCGGTGTCGACGTGGTGCTGAACGCGCTGAGCGGCGAGTTCGTGGATGCGAGCTTGTCGTTGCTCGATGCCGGCGGGCGCTTCATCGAGATGGGGAAGACGGATATCCGCGAGCCGGGAGCGGTGTCGGCGTCGCATCCGGGCGTGCGCTACCGGGCGTTTGATCTGTCGGAAGCCGGTGTCGACCGGCTCGCGGCGATGCTGCGGTCGATCGTGGAAGGTTTTGCGAGCGGCCAGTTGCGAGCGCTTCCGGTTCGAACCTTTGCGATCACGGAGGGAGAGGCGGCGTTCCGCTTCATGGCGCAGGCGCGCCATGTCGGCAAGCTCGCGCTGCTGGCGCCGCGATCGCTGCGTTGTGAAGGGACGGTGCTGATCACCGGGGGTCTGGGGTCGCTCGGTCTGCATGTGGCGCGGTGGCTGGCGGGGCGTGGGGTGAAGCACCTGGTCCTGACGGGCCGTCGCGGCGCGCAGACGCCGGGGGCGTCGGCGGCGGTTGAAGAGCTGCGGTCGCTGGGGTCGCGGGTGACGGTTGCGTCGGCTGACGTGTCGTCGGCATCGGCGGTGCGAGAAGTGCTGGCGGCGGTTCCGCCGGATCTGCCGCTGCGCGGCGTGGTGCATGCGGCGAGAGTGCTGGACGACGGGGTGCTGCGGGAGCAGAGCGCGGCGCGGTTTGCGCGGGTGCTGTCGGCGAAGGTGGATGGGGCGTGTCATCTGGATGCGCTGACGCGGAGCGCGGATCTGGACCTGTTCGTTCTGTTCTCGTCGGCGTCGGGGACGCTGGGTTCCGGCGGCCAAGGCGGGTATGCGGCGGCGAATGCGTGCCTGGACGCGGTGGCGTCGCGCCGCCGCGCGGCCGGGCTGGCGGGTCAGAGCCTGGCGTGGGGTCTGTGGACGGATGGGTCGCCGCGGGCCGCGGGCTTGGCGTCGCGGCTGGATGGCGGGCAGCGTGCTCGTCTCGAGCGGAGCGGGTTGAAGGCGGTGGATCCGGCGCAAGGGCTGGCGCTGCTCGAGGCGTCGCTGTGTCGGAGCGAAGCGCAGCTGATGCCGGTGCCGCTCGACCTCGTGGTGCTGCGCCGGGCGTTCGGGGAGTCGGTTCCGCCGGTGTGGCGCGGTCTGGTGCGGCCGCCGCGGCGCGGCGCGGCGGCGCGTCGCGGCGCCTGGGCGCGCGAGCTGGCGGCCTTGCCGGAGGAGCGCCGTCTGGAGGCGGCATTGGAGGCGGTGCGTGCGGAGGTGGCGCGGGTTCTGTCGCTGGGCTCGTCGTCCGCGGCTGCGCCGGATCGTCCGCTGAAGGAGCTTGGCCTCGACTCGCTGATGGCGGTTGAGCTGCGCAACGCGCTGGGCCGTCGCGCGGGGGTGACGCTTCCGGCGACGCTGGCCTTCGACCATCCGACGCCGGCGGCGATGGCGAAGTA
>DATKFK010000223.1:0-14689 GCA_035544375.1 Thermoanaerobaculia bacterium | reverse complement strand
CTCCAGGGACCCTCGGTGCCCTCGCGGCTGAAAGCGGCGACCCGCCAGAAGAAGGTCCCCTCGCCGCGCAGGCCCACGGTGGCCTTCGGCCGCGCGCGGTTCTCGACGCTGATCAGGTTGTCGCCGAAGAGATGGTTGCGCGACACCTGCAATGCATAGCGGTTCACGCCGGGAACCGTGTCCCAGGAGAGCACCAGGCTCGGCGAGCGGTCGAGGTCCAGCTCGCGGTTGTCGGCCGGCTCGAGTGGCTCGGGCGACGGCGGCAGCCGCTGGGCCTGCGACAGCAGGTCGCCGGTCTGCACCACCTGCTGCAGCTCGCCGACCTGGCGCGTCATGCCGCCCTTGGCGGCGAGCTCCATGCCGCCGCGCACGGCGCCGAAGCGGCCGCGGTTGGCGCCCCGGTCGTAGGTCACGAAGGCCTCGGAGTCCTCGCGCACCTTGGCCACGGCGCCCGGGGTCTTGACCTGGCTCGGCCGGCTGGCGGTGTTGAGGTTGACCCAGCCGTACTCCATCTGGATGGCCTGGTCGGCCGCTGGCTCGCCGCCGGCGCCATCGCCCGCGGTGCCGGTGCCGCTCGGGGAGATGACGAACTGGGTGTTCCCGCGCACCGTGTAGAGGGTGCCGTCGAGAAAGACGATCTCGGCCGAGCTGCCGTTGCCGGTGCGGACGTAGTCGCCGGCGCGCAGCGGCAGGCGGGGGCGCGCCTCCTCCCAGCTGCCGCCGTCCGAGCGCTTGTACTCCACCTCGCCTTGCAGCGAGATGAACTGCGCCTGGCCGCCGGAGTTGGTGAGCGCGACCGTGTCGAGGATGGACTGCAGCAGCTTGCGGCAGGTGACGGCGTTGGCCAGGGCGACGCGGAAGCGGCGCGCGGCGAAGTCGGTGCGGGCTTCCTGGAGGCTCTGGGTCCCGGCGTCGTACTCGCTCTTGAACTCGCCGACCTTGACGTCGTCGCGCACCTGCGCCAGCAGCCGCTGGTCTTCGTCGATCACTAGCCGAGAGTCGCGCTCGAGCGACCTGTGCTCCCAGGTGCGGTAGCCGACATAGCCGCCGATCAGTACGGTGGCGATCAGCAGCAGGAACAACCAGCCGCGCAGCGTGTCGACCGAGATGCTGTACCAGTCCTTGCGCGTGCGGATCGACTTGCGGACGGGCGACGCAGGCAACGAGATCCCTTCCTGTCTCCCTTGTTCGGGCTTATTCGGGTCGGCGAATATATCACAGGGCTGGGCGGGCGATGAGTTTCGAGCGGCTACCGCGGCGGGGCCGAGGGCGGCTGGGGTGGGGGACCTGGCCGGGCCGGAAGGCGGTTCAGCCAGGCCAGGAGTTGATCGACCTGCTCGTTGGGCCGGATGCGGCTGGCGGCGACCAGATCGCCGGCGCCGCGCCGGAGATCTCCCTGGTAGAGGCTGATCAGCCCCCGGAAGTAGAGGGCGCGCTGGTTGGCGGGATTCGCGGCGAGGACCCGCGCGAGCTCGCCGCGGGCGGCCGCCGCGAGACGCGGGTCGGCGGCGAGGTCGCGAAGACCCGGGCGGCCGCCGAAGGGGGGAAAGAGGCGCAGCTCGAGGCGGCCCAGCGTCGCGGCGTACCGCGGTCCGCGACGAAGGTAGACGGCGGCGAAGTCGTCCCAGTAGACGAGCCCCCAGCGGCCGGCGGCGATCTCGGGTTGAATGCCGGGGTAGTCGTGCTCGGCGATCAGCAGGTAGTCGAGGCGGTAACGGTCGGCAGTCGAGCCGAAAGGCTGCGTGGCGACCTCGCGGACCAGCTCGGCGAAGACGTCGTTGCGCCCGTCCCAGAACACCGGCACCCGCAGGCTCCAGCCGACGAAGCCGCCCCAGTTCTGATAGTTGAAGACATGGTCGGCGGGGCCGGCAAGCCCCTGGGCGGCGATGAAGCGCACGGCGGCGCGCGGGAAGTGCTCGGCGATCAGCCCGCCGGCGGCGGGCGGCCGGCGCGCCCACCCGGCGGCAGCGCCGGCCACCGCGCCGGCGCCGACGGGAAGCACGAACAGCGCCACCAGGGCCGCCGCCAGGGCGGGACGGCCCGCCAGGCCGGGCAAGCCCGGCCTCGCGGCAACCGGGGCCACCGGCGGCGGCAGCGGCGGCAGCACCAGGAGCTTGTACAGCGTCGGCAGGGCGATCACCACCAGGTCGAAGACGAAGCGATGCGAGACGAGCGTGAGGCCGAAGAAGATGCCGATCGAGGCCGCTTCGGCCGGCGACAGCCGCCGCGCCTGGCGAAGGGGCAGCAGGGACAGGAGCAGCAGCACCAGCAACAGCCAGAGCGGCGCGTTGGCGGCGCCGCCCGCGGGGGCTGCCGCGGAGAAATGCCCGAGCTCCCAGGGGATGCCGCTGGCGAATAGGATGCGGCCGAGCAGCAGCGGGTAGAGCGGCGTGGCCGGACCGTTGGGATTGACCAGCGTCAGCACGAGCGCCGCCGCCAGGGTCCACAGCCAGGCAGCCGCCGCGCGGCAGCGCGCCGCCGCCGGCCCGGCGCGGGCGACGAACGGCTCGAGCGCGTGGAGCGCCAGCACGAAGAGCCCGAACAGCACCCCGGAGTGGAGGTTCGCCCACGGCAGGAAGAGCCCGGCCGCCATGCAGAGGTAGCGGCGGCGGCCCGTGCGGCGGTAGCGGGTGAGGGCGGCCAGCACCAGGGCCAGCATCAGCTCGCCGGCCAGGGCCGCGCGCAGGAAGAGCTCGGTCGAGACGGCCCACAGCCCCAGGGCGAGCAGCGCCGCCAAGAGCAGCCGGCGCGAACGGGCGGTCCCGGGGACGGGGGCCGGGCCGGCCAGGTCCACGGCGCGCCACGCGACCGCGGCGAAGATGCCGGCGGCCAGGAGGAACGTGGAGACCACCAGGCCGGCGGCGCCGGCGACGCTGTAGACCCGCCAGCTGGCCAGCGAGAACAACCCTTCGTGAGTGATCCAGCGCGCGCCGAGGCGGGTGTAGGAGAAGAGGTCCGTCAGCGGCACGCGGTGATGGGCGGCGATCCACTCGCCGGTGCGCAGGTGCCAGAAGAGGTCGTCGTGGACCAGCGGCTGCAGCGACCAGGCGAGGGCGAGCGCCAGCAGGGTGGCCGCCGCCAGGGCGGTCCCCAGATGTCCGGCGGCCTTCCGAATGCCCCGGAACCGGTGACCAGCGGGCCCATCGTCGGCGACGCCGCCGGCGGCGGCCAGGGCGCCGGCGGTTGTGCGGCCGGGCCGGCGGCTGGTAAAGTGCTGCTCCCTCCGGCGCCTCGCGGCCCGGAGCGAAAGGAGTAGGTGTATGCTCAAAGTTCTTCGCGAAAATGTAAAGTACTTGAGTTGGATTCTATGGGTGATTATCGCCCTGTTCGTGCTCTTCATCTTTGCCGACTTCGGAACCGGTCTCGGCGGCAATCGAACGGACACCATGACGTGGGCTGCCAAGGTGGGCGGCGACACGATCTCGCGTGTCGAGTACCAGCGCTCCTACCGGATCATGGAGAACCAGTACCGCCGCCAGCTTGCCGACCAGTACACCCCCGAGCTCGCCAAGCAGCTGCAGCTGCCCATGCGGGCGCTGGACAAGGCCATCACCGACCGGATCCTGCTGCGCGAGGCCGAGCGCATCGGCCTCAAGGTGGGCGACGCCGAGGTGCGTGACGCGATCCTGGCGGAAACCGCCTTTCACGACGACCAGGGAAACTGGATAGGCCAGGAGCGGTATGTCCAGGTTTTGCAGGCCAACGGCTACACCGTGGCGAACTTCGAGGAGGAGGTCCGCCAGGACCTGCTCAAGCAGAAGCTGGCCTCGGCGCTGCGGGCCGACCTCTACGTCAGCGACGCCGAGGTCGAGAAGACCTACCGCGACCAGGTCGAGCGCGCCAAGATCCGCTACATCGAGGTGCCGCGCAGCCGGTTCGGCGACGTGGCGGTCCCGCAGAGCGAGGTCGCCGCCTACTTCCAGCAGCACCGCCAGGACTACCGCCTGCCCGAGCAGCGCGAGGGCGCCTACCTCCTGGTCGAGGGCAGCAGGCTCCTCGACCAGGTGAAGCTCACCGACGCGGACCTGCAGGCCTATTACCAGTCCCACCAGGACGAGTGGAAGCAGGACGAGCAGGTGCGGGCCAGCCACATCCTGCTGCTGGTCAACGACAAGCGCACCGATGCCCAGGCCCGCCAGCAGATGGACGAGATCAAGAAGCGGCTCGACAACGGCGAGGACTTCGGCGCCGTCGCGCGGCAGGTCTCGGAAGACCCGGGCAGCAAGGCCCAGGGCGGCGACCTCGGCTTCTTCGCGCGCGGCCGCATGGTCAAGGAGTTCGAGAACGCCGCCTTCTCGGCGACGCCGGGAAGGCTGATCGGCCCGATCAAGACGCCCTTCGGCTATCACCTCTTGAAGGTCACCGGCCGGCGGGCCGCCGGCGTACAGCCGTTCGCCGAGGTGCGCGAGCAGATCCGCTCGCGGCTGGGCTTCGAGAAGGCCCGGCAGCTGGCGGAGGCCAGGGCCAAGGAGCTGGCGCGCCGCACCGCCGCCGACAAGCCCAAGAGCGCCGCCGCGCTGCAGGCGCTCGCCAAGGACAACCCCGGCGTCACCTTCACCGCGACCGGCAGGTTCTCGCAGCAGGAACCGGTGCCGGGGCTGGGACTGGTGCAGCCGTTCAACGCCGCCGTCTTCTCCGCCAAGGCCGGCGACGTCACCGCCGCCATCGAGATCCCGCGCGGCTGGGCCGTCGCCTACGTGCAGGCGGTCTATCCGGGGCATCTGGCCGAGCTGTCCGAGGTGGAGCCCAAGGTGCGCCAGGCGCTGCTCAGCCGCAAGCAGCAGGAAAAAGCGGTCGAGGTGCTGAACCAGGCGCGCCAGGAAGCCCAGCACGGCAAGACGTTCGACCAGGTGGCGGCCGAGCTGGCGGTGCCCGTCAAGGACACCCCGGAATTCGGCAGCACCGGGTCGATCCCCGGCATCGGACCCAGCCCGCAGCTCACCAAGCTGGCGCTGTCGCTGCCCGCCGGCCAGGTGGGCGGGCCGGTCGCCGACAGCCGCGGCGCCGTGCTCTTCCTGGTCACCGACCGCAAGAGCTGGGAGCCTGCCAAGTTCGCCGCTGCCAAGGAGCAGACCCGGCAGAACCTGCAGCAGCAGAAGCTGAGCTCGATCCTGGGGGCCCTGCTCGAAAGGCGCCGCCAAGAGCTGGGAGTGGACTACAACCGCAAGCTGCTCGAATCGCTGGGCGTCTCGGTCGACGGCATGCAGCCGGCCCAGGCGGGGTAGCCCAGGGCGGCAAGACCGGCCCCGGAATGATCGGCTATCTGAAGGGCACGGTGTTGCGCAGCTCCCCGGAACGGGTGCTGGTGGACGTCCAGGGTGTCGGCTACGAGGTCCACGTGCCCCTGTCCACCTACTACGAGCTCGAGCGCGCCGGTCCGGGCGGCACCGTCCAGCTCTTCATCCACACCCATCTAAGGGAAGACGGCATCGCGCTGTTCGGGTTCGCGAGCGAGCGCGAGAAGCTGCTGTTCGAGAAGCTCATCGCGGTCTCGGGCATCGGTCCCCGCCTGGCGCGCGTGGTGCTCTCCGGCATGGCCGCCGACGACCTGCTGGCGGCGCTGGCCGCCGGCGACCTGGCCCGCCTCACCAGCATCCCCGGCATCGGGCGCAAGACCGCCGAGCGGATGGTGCTCGAGCTCCGGGACAAGATGCGCGAGCTCGCCGCCGAGCTGCCGGGCCGGGCGGCGCCCGCCGGCGAAGAGGTGGTTTCGGCGCTGGTCAACCTCGGCTACAAGCCCGCCCAGGCCGAGCGGGCGGTCGCCGAGGCCCGCCGCGAGCAGCCCGAAGCCTCGTTCCAGGCACTGCTGCGCGCCAGCCTGAACCGGCTCTCGCGCGTCTGACGAGCCCAGCGCCCGCGCCGCCGCCGGCCGTCGCCCGCCACGCCTTCATCTACAATGGCTGCATGCTGCCCGTGGATCGGCTGCTCTCCGGCGTACCGGACCCCGAGGACCTTGGGGTCGAGCCCTCGCTGCGGCCGAAGGTGCTCGACGAGTACGTCGGGCAGCGCAAGATCGTCGACAACCTGCGCGTCTTCATCCGCGCCGCGCGCGAGCGCGGCGAGAGCCTCGATCACGTGCTGCTGTTCGGGCCGCCCGGGCTCGGCAAGACGACGCTCGCCCACCTCGTCGCCACCGAGATGAACGCGCCGCTGCGCATCACCTCCGGCCCGGTGCTCGAGCGCGCCGGCGACCTGGCCGCCATCCTCACCAACCTCGAGGCCGGCGAGGTGCTGTTCATCGACGAGATCCACCGCCTCGGCCCGACGGTCGAGGAGATCCTCTACCCGGCGCTGGAGGACTATCGCCTCGACCTGGTGATCGGCCAGGGGCCGGCAGCCCGCACCGTCAAGCTGACGCTGCCGCGCTTCACGCTGGTGGGCGCCACCACCCGGGCCGGCTTGATCAGCGCGCCGCTGCGGGCCCGCTTCGGCATCGTGCACCGCCTCGACTTCTACAGCCCCGCGGAGCTGACGCAGATCGTCCAGCGTTCCGCCCGCCTGCTGGCCATCGCGATCGACGACGCCGGCGCCCAGGAGCTGGCCCGCCGCAGCCGCGGCACGCCCCGGGTGGCCAACCGCCTGTTGCGGCGGGTGCGCGACTTCGCGCAGGTGGAGCGGACAGCGCGCATCGACCTTGCCGCCGCGCGCAGCGCCCTGGCGCTGCTCGAAGTCGACGAGTACGGCTTCGAGGACGTGGACCGCAAGCTGCTCAGCACCCTCATCGCCCACTACGACGGCGGCCCGGCCGGGCTCAAGGCGCTGGCGGCGGCGGTCGGCGAGGACGCCGGCACTCTCGAGGACCTCTACGAGCCCTTCCTGATCCAGGAGGGATTCCTGCAGCGCACCCCGCGCGGCCGGGTGGCCACCCGGCGCGCCTACGAGCATCTCGGCCTGCCGCCGCGCCACGGCACCACCGGCCGCCTCTTCTGAAGGCTCCGCTGGCTCCAATGGCTCCGATGGTCCCGATGGCTCCCATGGCGCTCTGCAGCCGCCAGCCCCCCCGATGCGCCACGCCGCGCTGATCTACAACCCGATCGCGGGCCGCGGGCGCTGGGAGAGAGTGCTCGCCGGCGTCCTCCGCACCTGCCGGCAGGAGGGCCTGGACCTCGAGCCGGTGCCGACCACGGCGGCCGGCCAGGCGACCGAGCTTGCCGGTGGCCTCGCCCGCGACGGGCGGGTCGAAGCGGTCTTCGCGCTCGGCGGCGACGGCACCGCCCGCGAGGTGGCCGCGGGGCTGCTGGGCAGCGGCACGCCGCTCGGCATCCTGCCGGCCGGCACCGCCAACCTGATGGCGCTCGCCCTGGGGCTGCCGCGCGACCCGGTGGCTGCCGCCGCCATGCTGTGCCGTGCCCCGTCTCGCCGCTTCGACGCCGGCCTGGCCGGCGGCAGCGCCTTCCTGATGATGATCTCGGCAGGGCTCGACGCGCGCGCCCTGGCCGCGCTCGACCAGGACTTCAAGAGCCGTTTCGGCAAGGCCGCGGTGCTGCTGCAGGGCGTGCGCGAGTGGTGGCGGTACGGCTACCCCGAGATCGAGGTCGTCGCCGACGGCGAGCGCCTGCCGGCCGCGACCTTCGTCGCCGTCTGCAACATCCCCTACTATGGCGGCAGCTATCGCATGGCTCCCGGCGCCCGCGCCGACGACGGGCGTTTCGAGCTGGTGACCTTCCACGGCACCGGCCGCGCCCCGACGCTCGCGTTCATCCTCGGCTTGCTCACCGGCAGGCACACCCGGCGCCGCGACGTCCATGTCCGGACCATCGAGGAGGTCGTCTTCTCGGTGCCGCCGGGGGCCGGCGTCCAGATCGACGGCGATCCGGTCTTGCCGGGCGGTGCTCACGCCACCCACCACGTCCGGCTGGCCCCCGAACCGCTGCTGGTGCTGGCGCCGCCGGCGACAGGGGCGGGGGAAACATGACCGATTCCCGGAACGGGCTCGAGGCCATCTTCGCTCCACGCTCGATCGCCGTCATCGGCGCCTCCCGCCGCCGCGATTCGATCGGCTTCGCGCTGCTCCACAACCTGGTCGCCAACCAGTTCGAGGGCACCATCTTCCCGGTCAACCCGCACGCCCGCGCCATCCACTCGCTGCGTTGCTATGAAACGGTCGCCGAGATCCCCGATGCCATCGATCTGGCGGTGGTGATGGTGCCGCGCGACGCGGTGCAGGAAGTCGTCGAACAGTGCCTGGCCCGCGGCGTCCGCGGCCTGGTGGTGATCACCGCCGGCTTCGGTGAGACCGGGCCCGAGGGAGCCGCGCGCGAAGGGCGGCTGCGCGAGGCCGTGCGTGCCGCCGGGGCGCGCATGATCGGACCCAACTGCATGGGGGTGATCAACACCGCCGCCGGCGTGTCGCTCAACGCCACCTTCGCGCCCACTCCGGCCCGCGCCGGCAAGGTCGGGTTCGTCAGCCAGTCGGGCGCGCTGGGCGTCGCCATCCTCAACGTCATGCGGGACATGGACATCGGCTTGACCCAGTTCGTGTCGATGGGCAACAAGGCCGACGTCTCGGGCAACGACCTGCTCGAGTACTGGGAGGACGACCCCGAGACGCGGGTGATCGCGATGTATCTCGAGTCGTTCGGCAATCCCCGCCGCTTCACCGAGATCGCCAAGAGGGTCACCCGCAAGAAGCCGGTCCTGGTGGTCAAGTCCGGCCGCACCGCCGAGGGGGCGCGCGCCGCCACCAGCCACACCGGCGCCATCGCCGGCGCCGACGTGACGGTCACCGCCCTGCTCGAGCAATGCGGCGTGCTGCGCGCCAACACCATCGAGGAGCTGTTCGATTTCGCGCGCGCCCTGGTGCGCTCGCCGCTGCCCGCCGGCCACCGGGTGGGTATCGTCACCAACGCCGGCGGCCCCGCCATCATGGCCACCGACGCCTGCATCAACCTGGGCCTGCAGCTGGCGCAGCTGGCGCCCTCGACCGTCGCCAACCTGCGCGGCTTCCTGCCCGCCGAGGCCAGCTTCGGCAACCCGGTGGACATGATCGCCTCGGCCGGCGCCGCGGCCTACGGCCGCACCCTGGCGGCGGTGCTCGACGACCCCGGGGTGGACATGGCGCTGGTGATCAACGTCACGCCGCTGCTCGGCAATCCGATCGACATCATGCACGAGATCGCCGCGGCCACCCACGAGCGTGCCAAGCCGACGCTGGCGGTGGTCATGGCGACCGACGAGTTCTACCAGGAGCTCGAGCTGCGCCGGGACCTGCCGCCGGTCTACCGCTTCCCCGAATCGGCGGCGGGCGCGCTGGCGGTCCTCGCCCGCTACGCCGCCTGGCGGCGCCGGCCAGCAACGAGTGCCGCGACTGGCGACAGGCGGAGCCGCGGCCGGCCAGCCGCGGCGGTCGCTCCCGAGGGCGGCGAGATCGCGGCGGACGACGCGGCGGTCGCGGCGCTTCTCGACCGCGCTGGCGAGGATGGCTATCTCGGACCGGCGGAGGCGTTCCAGGTGCTGGCGCTCTACGGCATTCCGGTCGCCCGCTGGCGGCTGGCCGCGGCTCTGCCAGTCGCCAGTCGCGGCACTCGTTGCTCGTCGGTGCCGGCAGGCGGCGGCACCGGCGCTGCTGGCGCGGCGGTCGCTCCCGGCGGCGACGCGGCCGCCGAGGTGCTCGAGGCGGCGGCGGAGATCGGCTACCCGGTGGTGCTCAAAGGCGTGGCCCCGGACCTCGTGCACAAGAGCGAGGCGCGGGCGGTGCGCGTCGACCTGCGGAGCGCGGCGGAGCTCGCCGCGGCGGTCGAGGAGATGCGCGCCGACGTCGCCGCGGCCGGCCACCATCTCTCGGGCTACCTGGTGCAGGAGATGGCGCGCGGCGGCCACGAGGTCATCTTCGGCGTCACCACCGATCCGCGCTTCGGCCCGCTGCTGATGTTCGGGCTCGGCGGCAAGTACGTGGAGGTCTTCGAGGACGTGCGCTTCGGCGTCCTGCCGCTCGACGCCTGGGAGGCGGGCGAGATGGTGCGCGGCATCCGCGGCATCAAGCTGCTCACCGGCGTCCGCGGCGAGCCGGGCGCCGACCTCGAGCTGCTGGTCGAGGTCCTGCTGCGGCTGGCGCGCCTGGTCGAGCGCCATCCGCGCATCGCCGAGCTGGACGTGAACCCCTTCCTCGCCGCGCCGGCGCGCCAGGCGGCCAAGGCCCTGGACGTGCGGATCAGGGTGGCGCCGGCGCCGTAGCTGCCACGGCGGCGAGCGGCGGGCACGTGGAGCGCCCGCCGGGCCAAGGGGCCAAGGGGCAAACGGGCCAGCTACGATGCGGCGGCCAGGCCCTGGCGCATGAAGTGCCAGCGCAGGTCGCCTTCGAGGTGGTTCCAGACCTCGGCGTGGATGCGCGGGGCGAAGCGCTGCAGCAGGCCGCTGATCGGCTCGCCGCGGGCGGCCTGCTCGAGCGCCTCGGCGGCGTCGCTGCCTGCCTTGCTGATGTAGGTCTGCCAGACCGCCTCGCGCACCGAGATGGACCCCATCGAGACGTTGGGCATGCCGGCGACGCCGCGCTTGAGCAGGGCGATCTTGGCGCGCAGGCTCGACTCGGCATCCATCGGCAGGCGCTGCCAGGGAGTGTAGGGCTTGGGGACCAGGACGTTCACCCCAAGGTGGATGTGGCCGATGACGCCGCTGGCGGCGGACTGCTCGAGCATCAGCGCCCGCGCCCGGCCCGCCAGCTCGAGGATGCCGTGCACGTCGGCCATCGTCTCGCCGGGCAGCCCGATGATGAAGTAGAGCTTGAGCTGGGTGAAGCCGTGGCGGAAGATGAGCCTCACCTTCTCGAGCAGCAGGTCGTTGGCGATCGGCTTGCCCATCTTGGCGCGCAGCTCGTCGGTGCCGGTTTCGGGAGCCAGCGTGATCGAGCGGTCGCCGGAGGCGTGCAGCGCCGCGAGCACTCCCTCGGTCACCGCCGGGATGCGGATCGACGACACCGAGGTGCGGAAGCCGAGCCGGTTGGCCTCGCGCAGGATGCTCTCGATCTCCGGGTGGTCGCCGACCGCCGTGGCGACGAAGCCCAGCTGGTCGGTGACCGCGCGGGCGCGGTCGAGCGAGGCGAGGATGTGCTCGGCGGGGTGCCAGCGGAAGGTGCCCATGCCGAACGTCGCCCAGCAGTACCGGCACTTCTCGGGGCAACCGCGCGACATCTCGATCAGGAACTTCTCGGCGAACTCGGTGCGCGGGGTGACGATGGCCGTGGTCGGCAGATGTCCGGGCAGCCGCATCTGTTCGGCGGTCAGCTCGAGCTTGTCGAGCTTAGGCAGGCTGTCGCCGTCCTCTTCCGGCCGGTGATGGGCCGGGACGTAGTAGCCGTGCTGCGCGGCGAGCCTCGCGATCACCGCCTCGCGGTCGTCCTCCTCCTCGAGCGCGGCAAGCAACCCCGGCAGGACGTTCTCGGCGGCGCCGAGGGCGAAGACGTCGACGAACTCCGCCATCGGCAGCGGGTTGATGGTGGCGCAGGAGCCGCCCATGACGATGAGCGGATGCCACGGCCCGCGCGCCGCTCGCCGCAGCGGGATGCCGGCCCGGTCGAGCATCCGCAGCAGGTTGACGTAGTCCTGCTCGAAAGATACCGAGAAGGCGACGCAGCCGAGATCGGCGAGCTGCATGCCGCTCTCGACCGATCGCGGCGGCCCGGCGCCGGCATCAGGGGAGAGCCCGTCGGCGAAGAAGCGCTCGCAGGTCCAATCGGGCCGCCGGTGCACCAGCTCGTACACCCGCTGGAACCCGAGGCTCGACATCGCGACGTGGTAGCTGTTGGCGTAGGCGAGTCCCAGGCGATAGCGCCCATGCCTGGAATACCGCTCGACCGGCCGCTCGGCGGCGACGTACGGCGACCAGTCGTGTGCCCGTCTCTTCATCGCAACCGCGCATCTTACCATCCCCGCCTTCGCCCCTCGCCCGCGTCGGCGGTCGGCGGCGGCGCCATCCGCGGAGCGGCCTCCCTGGCGCTTAGCGGCTGCCCGGCGCCGCGGCGGTGCGCGGAACGGGCCTGGCGTTGCCCTGCTTGTCGACGTCGAGCTCCTCGATCAGGCTCGCGGAGACCCGTGCCACGTCGTCTCGCACCGCGAAGGCGATGCGCTGGCGGCCGGGGCCGAGCACCAGCTTCATGTCGTAGCCGAGGTGGCTGGCGAGCACGCGCTTCGCATCGGCCTCGGGGATGCGCAGCGGCAGCTGCACCCGCTGGATCGCGGACATCCCGCCGCGCTCGTCCATGTTGCCGACGAAGATGGTGACCCTGCCGTGGCGTCCGTCGTCGCGCGGCAGGAAGGCAAGCTTGCCGAAGGGCACCCGGACCTGGACCGCCAGCTGCACGCGCCCGTGCTCGGCCGGCGTGGCGTTCCCGACCTTGAGCGAGGCGGCGAGCGGGTTGTCGGTGAAGCCGTGGATCAGCGCCGCCTCGACCTGGCCCTCCAGGCGCTCCGCGGCGGAGCGGTCACGGTAGCTCTGGCGGAAGCTCGCCGAGAGGCCCGGCCGGTTGAGCTGGACCTTGATCGCGTGGACCTTGCCGTCGCCGGGATGGGCCGGCGCAAAGCCGAGCGAGTCGCCGCCGGCGAGGTCGGCGGCGATCTCCTTCAGGTCGCGGCTGAAGTCGTTGCCGTTCAAGGCAAAGCGCCCGCCGGTCTCGCGGGCCAGGCTGGTCAGCGAGTCCTGGCGGTCGGCGTCAACCATGCGGCTGGTCTCGAAGGACACCAGGGGGCGCTGGTCTTGCGCCGACGCGTAGGTGTGGAGACCCGAGGCCTCGAGCGTGTAGAGGGTGACCAGGTTGGCGTTGGCGGTGGCGGTGACCTGCCGCAGCAGCGGCGTCGCGTCCAGCTTGAGGTTGGTGAAGTCGATCTGGCCGGTGCCGCACATCTCCTGGATCTCGTCGAAAACGTCGGTGCCCACCTGTGACGGGACGCCGTCGCCGACGTAGAGCAGCGCCTTGCGCCCATCCAGGCCGCCCAGCGACTCCAGCAGATGGTGCAGGTTGCCATAGGTCATCTTCACATCGGCGAAGATGGCGTCGGCATGCGTGCGCGCGACGGCCGCGGCCGCGTCGCGCTGGCTGCAGGGAAAGGACCTGATCTGCTCCATGGCCTGGCGGGTCGCGAGGTCCGTGTTGATGCCCCGCGCCGACTCCTTCTCGAGCTTGTCGAGCGCCGGCCCGAGCGTGCTGGGGCCGTCGCGGAAAGCGTGAAGGACGTGGAGGCCGGGATCGTGGCTGACCAGCAGCACCTGGTCGTCAGGCCCCAGGATCTGCTGCAGGAAGGCGCGCACCTGCTTGAGGATGCGGTTGCGATCGAAGGGACGGAGATTGGCGTTGTCGACGTAGATCACCAGGTTGAGGCGCTCGCGCTTGGCCGGGCCCTCGGCTTCGGCGCCGGGCGCCGAACCAGGAACCGGGCCGGGCGCCGCGGCGGCCGCCGGCGGCGGCGCGGGTTGCCGGGCGGCGCCGCCGCCGCCGCTACCAGCCAGCGCGTAGAAGTTGGTGATCTCGACTTTCTTGCCGTCCACCTGCAGGACGAAGTCGTCGCGCGTCAGGCCCGTGACCTGCTTGCCCGCCTTGTCCCGCACCACCACGTCGACGCTGACCACGCTGACCTCGATCGCTTCGACGAACGAGTCGTCGGGGCGCTCGGGAAAAAGACCCGGCACCGCGCCCGGCGCGCCGGCGGCCGGGGGCGCCGCGCCCGGCGCCGGCGAGGCGGTTGCGGCTGGCGGCGGGGCAGGGGCCGGGGCAGGGGCCGGCGAGGCCGGGGCCTCGGAAGCCGCCCAGGCCGGCACGGCGGTCTGCGGCAGCGCCACCGGCGCCGCCAGCAACATCCCTCCCAACGCCCACAACCGCCATCCGCGCATCATCGCCTCCCGTCGTTGCAACGTCGCCTCATTGTTCATCCTGGCAGCGTCATCGATAATACCGCATCCGGCTTGCCATGCCGACCAATCGCCGAGCGCGGCGAGCGGCTGGCCCGGGCGACAGGACACCAGAGGTTGCAGGCCACCAGGACGATGGACGGCAAGGGTCCCCGATGCGTGCCAGGAAGCTGATCTTCGGGCTGCTCCTTTCGGCGCTCTCGGCGCTCTTGGCGCTGGCTTTGGCCGAGGCCGGCCTGCGCCTGTGGATGGGGATCGCCGACGAGAACCCGGCCGAGGTGCGGCACAAACTGGAGCGCTCGCGGCGCGCCTCCCTGGCCGAGGCGTCGCGCGGCGCGTTCAGCCTGATGGGGCTGGTCGAGCCGAGCGAGTTCCAGGACATCGTCTACGAGCTCAAACCCAAGCTCGACGGCACCTTCCGCGGCCAGCCGGTACGCACCAACTCCTTCGGGATGCGCGGCCCGGAATGCACGCTGCGCCGGCAGCCGGACACCTTCCGCATCGCCGGCCTGGGCGACTCCCACATGTTCGGCTGGGGCGTGGGCCAGGACGAGACCTACATGCACCTGGTCGAGGAGCGCCTCAACGCCTCGCCGGCAGGCGCGCGCCGCGGGCGGCGCTACGAGCTGCTCAACTTCGCCGTCCCCGGCTACAACACCGTCATGGAGGTCGCCACCTATGAACACCGGGCGATGGCCTTCGCTCCGGACCTGGTGCTGCTGCACTTCGTCGGCAACGACTTCGGGCTGCCGCATTTCATGCAGCTGCCGCGGGCGCAGGAGCCGGGGCTGCACCTCTACCTCGCCGACTTCCTGCACGCCCGCTTCGCGCCGCCCGGCGAGGACCCCGACCT
>DATKFK010000222.1:0-5450 GCA_035544375.1 Thermoanaerobaculia bacterium | reverse complement strand
TCCGGGCCAAGGCGGAAGAACGGAGAGGTCGAGCGGAAGTCATCTTGAGCTTCCTTCCTAGCCTGCTTCGAGGCGGCAGGCGGTGTCAGCGTGCAGGGTTTTCGGTCGGTGCTTGCAGTGTGTAGACGGCGCGAGTGGCGGAATTCCCGTGTACAAGGCTTGCGGCGGCACCTTGTTCCTGTTTCACGACCCGGGGCAGTGAGCCGCGGGCGCCGGAGGAACGACGCGCCGGTTCGGTGCGCCAATGGCGGCCACCGTCGCCAGAACCGGAGCTTGGTCGATGGCTACCATGCCCGCGGCCGCGATGAGTCGCCGGCCGTGCGGTAGAGCGGATTCGGGTCGGCGCGGGCGGCGAGTTCGCGGCGGCGGAGGTAGTCGACGCGGCTGGTGAGGAGGGGCGGCTGGCCGGAGATGAAGAGGAGCTGCTGGCCGGCGGGCAGGCGCCTGACCTCGTCGGGGAGGAGGAGACGGCGGCCGGTCTCGCCGAAGTTCTGCGCGGAGCTTTGCTGGCGCTGGGGCAGCCAGGTGCGGCCGGAGGTGGTACCTCGGGACTGGTTTTGGGTCTCGACGCGGACGGTGGCCTGGCCGGTCAGGCGGGACAGGTACTCGGCGGTGGCCTCGTCGGCGGTCCCGAAGGCCTGCTTGACTCGGGTGTTGGCGAGGAGGGTCTCCCACGAGGTGCGGTAGACCTCGCGCAGCTGGGAGAGGTCCTGGACCAGCATCCAGATCGAGATGCCGTAGGAACGCGCGTAGGCGATGGCCTCCTCGACGACCTCCATGCGGCCGAGTACGGCGAACTCGTCGAGGAGGAAAAGGACGTTGCGGGGCGGCTGGCCGGGAGTGGCGGTGAGGACCCGCAGGGCCGCGGCGACGAGGAGGCGCAACCAGCGGCCGTGGGAGCGGAGGTGATGGGGCGGCAACACGAGGTAGATGGAGTGGGGGAGGAGCTTGAGGTCGGAGAGGCGAAAGGTGCTGGCGGTCAGGGTGCGGAGGAGGTTGGGCGAGTCGAGCATCTCGGTGTGGCGGTTGGTCGAGGAGAGAACGTTCGAAAGCAGGCGGGCCTCCTTCTGGCGGATGCGATTGGCGGCGCGGCGGATGAGGCCGAAACAGGCTTCGGTCGCGGTCATCTCGTCGAGCAGCACGGCGAACTGCTGCTCGGAGAGGGTCAGGTAATGGCGGACGGTGCCGAGGTGGCGGTCTGCCGGCGCCGCGACCAGCGCGACGTAGAGGACGACGCCGGCGATGAGGCTGGCGGCCTCGTCGTCCCAGAAGGGCTCGTGCCGGCCGGGCTCGGGCACGACGAGCATGGAGCCGATGAGACGGGAAAAGTCGTAGGCGTCGGCCCGACCGGGGTCGATGAGATCGAGGGGGTTGTAGCGCGCGGTGCCACCGACCAGGCCGAACGGGTCCAACGCCTCGACGGGCTGGCCCAGGCGCTCGCGGCGGTAGCGGGCGGTGACGGCGTAGTTCTCCCCTTTGATGTCGGTACAGAGGATGGCGCCGGGGTAGTCGAGGAGGTTGGGGAAGACGGCGCCCAGGCCCTTGCCGCCGCCGGTGGGCGCGATCGAGAGCAGGTGGCCCTCGCCGTCGAAGCGCAGGAGCTGGCCTGCGGCCTCGCCGACGATGAGGCCGCTCTCGACCTGGAGCGCCGCCGGGTCGCCCCAGCGCGCGCTGCCGTGGGCGGTGGAGCGGAGGGAGGTGCGGCGGGCGCGGTCGCGCCGCCTGAGGGCCGCGGCGGCGGCGCCGACGGCGAGGACGAAGAGCAGCCAGCGGAGCCTGGCGGCCTGCGGCGAGGCGGGGGAGGCGAGCCAGGGTAAGGCGAGGGCGGTGGCGGCGGCGAAGAGGGGGAGCGCCCTGCGCGCCAGGCGGGCGAGCGGGCGGAGGACCAGGCCGTGGACGCGTATGGAGCCTTGGAGCATGGGAGAGATCCTCAGCGGTCGCGGACCAGCGAGGTGAGGGCGCGGGTGGCGGCGCGCAGGGCGAGCACCACGGTGGCGGCGCCGGGTGGCAGGAGCGAGAGGGCTTTCGAGACGCCGACCTGGCGGACGGCGCGCAGCAGCACCTCCTCGGGCGCGCGGGAGCGGGCGAGGGCGGCGAGGCGGCCGCTGAGGACGGCGAGCCGGGAGACGAGGGCCGGGCCGGAGCGGCGGGGAGCGGCGGCGCGCGAGCCGGCCTGCAGGCGGGCGAGCTGGACCTTGAGCGCCTGGCTCTCGCGGGTGAGGGCGTCACGCTCGGACCGCCAGGCCTGCCAGCGCGCCCAGGCGGTCTCAAGATGCTCCCTCAGCCGTGCCGGAACAGGGCCCGCAGGACTCCGAGGAAGCCGAGGCGGGGCGCCAGGACGGCGAGGGTGAGGACCGTCGCCAGGGCCGCGGTCGCCGCCGCCAGGACCATCACGAAGAGCACCGCGGAGAGCGTCTCGCGGCGGGATTGGCGCGCGAACCGGTCGACCGCGCGGCCGAAGCTCTGCACCAGGGTGTCGGTCCGTGCCAGGAGCTCGCGCGAGGAGCGATCGATGCGCTCGGCCGCGGTCTGGAGCTGCTGCGCCAGGGGGTGCTGCTCGGTCGCGGTCTCCGGGCTGGGCGGGGCGCTGGGCGGCGGCTCGCCCGGTCCGCGGGCGGCGGTCGCGCTCAGAGGGTCCGGGGCGAACGGCGGCGCGGGTGGGGTCGAGGCCTTGAACAGGGGCACGGGCAGGGCTCCTTTCGGCGCGCGGCGGGACGAGCGCGCTCGGTTTCGGCGCCTCGCGCTGGACCGCGGCCGGCAGGCGGGCGCGGTCGTTGGTGAAGACGCGGATCTCGTGGCGGGCGCGCGAGAGGGTGACGTGGAGCTGCCGGCGATTGACCAGCTCGGGCGAGTGCTCGACGTCGATCGCGGCGAGGACGGTGTGGACGGAGCGGCCCTGGGCGGCGTGCGAGGTCAAGGCGTAGCCGTAATCGATGGGCAGGGGCCGGGCGTGGCCGTCGAGACGGACGGGGCGTCCGGGCCGGTGGTCGAGCTCGATCTCGACGGTGCCGTCGCGCTCGACGCGGGTGACTCGCGCCGGGGCGCCATTGGGGATCGCGGCGGGGCGGTAGGGCTTCAGGAAGACGATGCGGTCGCCGGGCGCCAGCTCGCGGTGCTCGACGCGGGCGACCTCGACGCCGCGGAGCCGGCGCGGGTCGTACTCGAGGGTGCGGGTGCCGGTGGCGCCGGCGCTGCCGGGGATGGCCGCGAGGCGCTCGACGGTGACGCGGTGGCGGTCGGGCGCGACGGCGACGACCCGCGCTGATTCGCCGGCATGCAGGCGGCGGGTGGGCGAGCCGAAATGGAAGGTGACGAGGTCGCCCGGCTGGTAGCTGCGGACGTCGGCGCGCTGGGCGGCGGTGAGGCTCTTGCCGATCGCTACCTCGACGGCGATGCCGGCGGGCTCGACGCGGCCGTGGGCGACGAGCAGGCGGCGCGCCAGGTCGTTGAGCGCGGCGCGCTCGGCGTGGCTGGGCGCGATCATCAGGATGGCGGTGGCGGGCGGCGCTTTGACGTAGGCGCGCGCCATGGCCAGATGACGCTCGCGGGCGGCGGGGATCTCGGTGACGCAGCCGCGGCGTACGAGGCCCGCGGCGGCCTGGGCGGCGCGGCCCTCGGAGGTGAGCCGGACGGCGGCCAGGATGTCGGGGTTGCGCTGGCGGCCGGTGGTGTCCAGGCGGATTGGCTCCAGGCCGGCACGCCGCAGGTCGACGAGGGGCTTGTTGGTGGTGATGGCGTGGTGCTGGCGGCGGTCGCCGATGAGCACGAGGCGGGCGCTCTCCTGCCGCGCGCGGGTGAGCAGGGTGCCGGCGTCGCGGTTGCCCAGCAGAGTGGCCTCGTCGACGAGCCAGAGGCGGGGAGGAGCGGCGGCCGCGCCGGCGGGAGCGGGGGTAGGGGCGGGCGAAAGGCGCTCGAGGCTCTTGACCGTCGCGGCCTCGATGCCGGCCTGGCGCAGCTCGTCGACGGCGCCGGCGGTCACGGCGAAGCCGCGCACCTCCCAGCCGCGGGCGGCGGCGACCTCGCGGACGCGGGCGAGGAGGGCGGTCTTGCCGGTCCCCGGCCTGGCCTCGACGGCAAGGATCTGGGCTTGGCTCTCGAGGAGGTGACGCGCGACCCGCAGCTGGTCCCGGGTGAGGTCGGGCGCGTGCCAGGGAGCGGCGACGATCGGTGGGCGGCGCTCGGCGCGGGCGCGGGATATGAGGCCGAAGTTGGCGCTTTCGAGGCGCAGCGCGTCGAGGGTGGTGAAGCGATCGCGGCCGCGGGGGACGAGGCCGCGATGTGCGGCGAGGGCGGCGCGGACGTCGGCAGCGGCGGGGCCGCGGCCGGTGGCGTGGCGGAGGGCGGCGACCTCGAGCTCGCGGGCGGTGAAGACGGCCTGGCGCTCACCCAGGTGCTCGACCGCCCAGGCAACGGCGGCGCGCGCCTCGCGGACGTTGGAGGTGGCGTCGGCCGGCGGGAGGCTGCCGGCGGCGAGGCGGGCGGCGGCTTCGCGTCGCAGGGCGGCGAGATCGAGGCCGAGCCTTTCGGCGGCGGCGGCCCAGGCGCGGCGCAGCGCCGCGGGGTCGACGTCGTGGTCCTTGGGACGGCGGGTCCTGAGCGCCGCGCGCTGGGGGTCCTTGATCCCTGGCTGGCGGGCCACCGCGGCGAGGATCTCCTGGCGGCGCTTGCTGAAGGCGCGGCGGGCGGCCTCGGGAATGCCGGCGATGCGGACGTGGCCGCGGCCGTCGATGCGGAGCTCGTAGCCGAGCGCCTGCAGCTCGCGGGCGAGCTCGAGGTGATAGGTGGCGGTGGCCAGCGACTGCACGGCGAAGAGCGAGCGGCTCTCGAGCGCCCGCCAGGCGCCGTCGGGGCGGCGAGTGAGATTGAAGATCACGTGATGGGAGTGCAGTTGGGGATCGAGCGCGCGGCTGGCGTCGTGGTCGAAGCGGGCGGCGACGAGGTTGCCGGTCGCGACCAGCTGGCGCGAGCGGTCCTTGGCCTGGGCGTGGCGCTCGAGGACGGCGAAGGCGGCGTTGGCGGCGGTGCGGTGGGCGGCGACGACACGGGCGTCGCCGCCCTGGCTGGCGTCGCTGCCGACGAGGGCGACGAGCGAGACCGTCTTGTCCGGTGCCACGGGGAAGTCCCAGGCGGTGCGGTGGACGCCGGTCGCGGATTCAGGGGCGACGAGCCGGGTGCCGGCGAGGTGGCCGGTGAGCAGCTCCTGGAAGTCGCCGCGGCGCACGGGGCCGGCGAGCCGGAGGTCGGCGGCACCCTGGCCGCGCCAGAGGCCGCGCGGCTCGGGGGCTTCGCGGGCGGCGCCGGTGGCCCTCCCGGCGACGGTGTAGTAATCCCCGCGGGCGTACTCGCGGGTGTAGTAGGTGCGGGCCTGGTGGAGGGTGAGGGGGCGGCTGCCGCGGAGCATGAGGAAGAGGACCCCGGCGACGATTCTAGGGTGCGCGGCCGGGCGGCTG
>DATKFK010000221.1:0-4235 GCA_035544375.1 Thermoanaerobaculia bacterium | reverse complement strand
GCGCGGGAGGCCCCTGGCTCCAATGCCTCCAATGCCGCCCATGCCGCACATGCCACCCATGTAGTCGATACCGCCGAGGCCGGGAGCAAATAACGTGCGAATCGGTGTCCCAACCGAAGTCAAAGACAACGAGTACCGGGTCGGAATGATCCCGGCGGCCGTCCACGCGCTGTCGTCGGCGCGGCACGAAGTGCTGGTGCAGAAGGGGGCCGGCGCCGGCAGCGGCATTCCCGACCAGGCTTACGTCGAGGCCGGCGCCACGCTGGTGCCGGATGCCGACGCCGCCTATGACGCCGAGATGGTGGTCAAGGTCAAGGAGCCGGTTGCGAGCGAGTACGAGCGGCTGCGCGAGGGCCAGTCCCTGTTCACCTATCTCCACCTGGCACCGCTCCCCGATCTCACCGATCAGCTGCTCGCCAAGCGCATCACCGGCATCGCCTACGAGACCATCACCGACGACCGGGGGAGGCTGCCGCTGCTGACTCCGATGTCCGAAGTCGCCGGCCGCATGTCGGCGGTGGTCGGCGCGAGCTACCTGCAGAAAGGCCACGGCGGCCGCGGCACGCTGCTCGCCGGCGTCCCCGGCGTGCCGCCCGGCGACGTGGTGATCATCGGCGGCGGCATCGTCGGCCTCAATGCCGCGAAGATGGCGCTCGGGCTGGGTGCGCGCGTCACCATCCTCGAGGCCAGTCTTGACCGCATGCGCTATCTCGACGACGTCTTCCACGGCACCCTGACCACCCTCGCCAGCAATCACCACAACATGATGGCGGCGCTGCGGCGGGCCGACCTGCTGATCGGCGCCGTGCTCATACCGGGGCGGGCCGCGCCCAAGCTCGTCACCCGCGCCATGTTGCGCCAGATGAAAGAAGGCGCGGTGGTGGTGGACGTGGCCGTCGATCAGGGCGGCTGTTTCGAGACCACCCGGCCGACCACCCATTCGGACCCGGTCTACGTCGAGGAAGGGGTGGTGCACTACTGCGTCGCCAACATGCCCGGCGCGGTGCCGCGCACCTCGACCTTCGCGCTCGCCAATGCCACCACCCCCTATGCGCTGGCGCTCGCCAACAAGGGCGCGGTGCAGGCGGTGCTCGAGGACCCGGGTCTGCTGGCCGGAGTCAACACCTTCGGCGGCCACATCACCTGTGAGCCGGTCGCCGAGTCGCTCGGCAGGCCGTACCGGCCGCTGCTCGAGCTGCTCTAGCTCCAGGTCTCTCCCGGCAACCCGGTCGTCAGCCCGGGGAGTCCCAACCCGGGAGGCGCGGGAAGGGCTCGCCGGCGACCGCCTGCCATAGGCGCCTCAGGTCTTCGGGGACCGGGGCCTCGAAGCGCTGCCAGCTCCCCTGGCTGCCTGGGCTTGCCGCGGCAGCGCCGGCAGCGGCGGCCGGTGGCACGGGAAGCGCCAGCCGCCAGGCGTGGAGCGCCGGGCGCGGGAAGTCGCGCAGCGGCACCTGGGCTGAGCGCGGCAGCCCGTGCCAGCGCGCCTCCCCGTAGACCGGATCGCCCACCAGCGGGTGACCGATGCTCTTGAGATGAACCCGGATCTGATGGGTGCGGCCGGTCGCGAGGTCGAGCTCGAGCAGCGAGATGCCGGACCGCGCCGCCAACACGCGGTAGCCGGTGCGCGCCGGGCGGCCGTCCGCACGGACGGTCATCTCGCGGCGGCGTTCGCGGTGGCGGCCGATCGGCGCATCGACGACGCCGGCGTCGCCGGCCGGCCGGCCGTAGACGATCGCCAGGTAGCGCTTGGCGACGGCGCGGCCGGCGAACGCGCGGCTCAGGCGGTGGTAGGCGGCCGAGCTGCGGGCGACCGCCATGACGCCGCTCGTGCCCTTGTCGAGGCGATGCACGATGCCGGGGCGGCCGGGGCCTCCGACCCCCGACATTTCCGGGTAGCGTGCCAGTAGGAGATGAACCAGCGTCCCGGTGGCGCGTCCCGCTCCGGGGTGCACGGTCAGGCCGGCGGGCTTGTCGAGGACGACCATGCCGTCGTCCTCGTGGAGCACCGACACCTCGCCGGGCTCCGGCACCAGCGTCTCGGGCGTGGGCGCCGGCGGCTCGCACTCGACCAGGTCGCCGGCCGCCACCACTTCGGCGGGCTTTGCCGGCCGGCCGTTGAGGCGCACGAGGCCGGCCCGGATCCACTGCTGGACCTGGTTACGGGGCTGACCGCAGATGGCGGCGACGTGCCGATCGAGGCGCTCTCCGGCACCGGCGGGAGGGCTGCCAGGGGTGCCGCTCGAGGCATGAACGCCGGCGCCCGCGCCGCCCGCGCCGCCGCCGGCGCCGTAAGCGCCGGTGGTGCCGTAAGCGCCGATGGTGCCGTCAGCGCCGGTGGCGCGGTCAGCGTCGGTCTCGCCGTCGGCGCCGGTGGCGCCCGCAGCGCCTGCTTGGGGCAGTGAGGGAGAGCCGACCGTCCAGCTGAGGCGGGCGGCGCTCAAGCTGCGTGGCGGCGCGACCAGAGGCTGTCGATCGCCATCAGCACGATGCCGATCGAGATCGCCGCATCGGCGACGTTGAACGAAGGCCAGTGGTGGGTGCCCACGTACAGGTCGATGAAATCGGTCACCGCGCCGCCGGCGATGCGATCGATCAGATTGCCGACCGCGCCGCCGACCACCAGCGCCAGCGCCACCAGGAGGCCGCGGTCTCGCGGCGAGGCGAAGCCGAAATACACCGACACGGCGCTGAGCGCCACGAGGCCCAGCCCGGTCAACAACCAGCTCGCGCTGACGCCCGGCGACGCGAACAAGCCGAAGGCGACGCCGGTGTTGCGGACATGGGTGAGGTTGAGCAGGTTGGGCACGATCGGCTGGGCGACGTGGTGGGCGAGATGCACCTCGACCAGCCACTTGGTCCATTGATCGAGGACCACGACCGCCAGCGACACCAGCAGGTAGCGCAGCTTGCCGGGATCGGCGGCGCTGGGCCCCGGCTCTGCCAGCCGCCAGTCGCCGCGCTCACCGCCGGTTGCGTCGGCGGTGGCGGCGGGCTCGAAGTGCTGGACGTTCTCGGTCAAGAAGTTCTCTCCAGTCCTGGAAACGCGGACGAGCGGCGGGGCATTTCGCTCACCGAAAGCAAGCTTGGGCGGCGGCAACCACGCGCCGGAGCTCGCCGTCGGCGCCGTCGGCGGCATGGGCACCACCAGCGGCATGGGCGCCGCCAGCGGCATCGCCGGAGCGGCACTGGAACAGCCGGATGCCTGCGACGCCGGCGGCGCCCGCGGCGGCGACCTCCGCAAACCGTTCTAGTGTAACGCCACCCAGGGCATAAACGGGAATGCCGAGCCGGGCGGAGCGCGCCAGCGCCGCGAGACCGGCCGGAAGGCCGTGGCCGCTCGCCGCCGGCATCGGGTACACCGGGCCGAAGACCACGTAGTCGGCGCCGTCGCGACGTGCGCGCTCGACCTCCTCGTGACGATGGGTCGAGACTCCGATCAGCAGGCTGCCGCCGAAGCGGGTGCGCAAGGCGCTGGCGGGGACGCCGTCGGCGGGGAGATGGACGCCGTCGGCGCCGGCGGCGAGGGCGACGTCGGCGCGCCCGTTGACCAGCAGCAGGGTCGGCGGCGGGAGCTCGGCGCGGGCTCGCCGCGCCAGGTCGTAGAGGGCCAGGTCGTCGAGGTGCTTCTCGCGCAGCTGGACGGCATCGACGCCGGCCGCCGCGAGAGCGGCGAACCAGGCGCGCTCGCCGGCGGCGCTGCCGCCACCGGCGGACGGGTCCCGCAGATGGCTGATCGCCAGCAGCCGGAAGGGACGATGGCGAGAGGGCAACTGGGCTCCGGCGCCGGCCGGCGGGAGTTGATTGCGCTGGCCCTCAGGCATTGCCGCTCAGGCGGCGGACGAGGGTGTCGGTGAGGTCGTGCGTGCTCCAGACCAAGTGGGTCAGGCCGAAGCCGCTCACCGCGCCACGGAACGCGGGATGGAGGAAGACAGCCCTCAGCGCGGCCGACGGCAGTAGGAGCACGGCGCGGTCCCAGCCCGTGCTCCATGGTCCGAACAGCAAGAAGAAACCTGCCTCTATGCAGTAAATGATGAAAAACGCGCGTAGAAGGCCCTGGATGCGCATGAGGTGGGGGATTGTAGCGCGGGCGCCGGCCAGGGCTCGAAGCCGCGGGCGCCGCCCGTTGCCGAGGGCGCCGCGGACTGCGGCTTGTTCGTGGTTGGCTCGTGGTGCGGAGAGGCGGGCTGGCCGGAGGCCCCGGAGGAGAGAAGACTCCTAAGGACCTCCGGCCGGTA
>DATKFK010000220.1:0-3057 GCA_035544375.1 Thermoanaerobaculia bacterium | reverse complement strand
CGGCGCGCCGGTCATGATCCGCACCGCGTGGCCGGCGGGCAACCGGAAGCCCGGCGGCGCGCCGGCGGCGACGGTGCCCGCGACCGGCCGCCGCTCGCCCGGGACGACATCGCCTGCCAGCGCATAGCCGTCCATGGCCGAGACGTCGGCGGCGGGGACGTCGACGGTGGCCGCCAGGGCCTCGGCGAGCACCCTGCCGGCGGCCGCACGGCGGGCCACCCGCTCGGCGGCGAGCGGCGCCACCGCGGCGGCGATGCGTTCCCAGGCTTGCTCGGGTGACAGGGCCGGCACGTCCGCCATCAGATCAGCCCAGTGCCTCGGGGCGCAAATCCGCGGCGGGCGCCTTGGGGTCGGCACGCCCGCGCAACCAGAAGCTCGCGGGCAATGATATGATTCTCAACCGCTCACTCGAATGAACTCAAACGCCGCGCGCGGAGCCTCGCACCCTGACTACGGTCGAGAACAGCTTCCAGTACCGGGGCGACCTGTCGCAGACGGCGCTGCCCGAGATCCTCTACACGGTCGACCGGTTCCAGGTGCCCGGTGTGATGGAGGCGCAGCGCGGCCCCTTGATCAAGCGCGTCTTTATCAAGGAGGGCAACGTCGTCCACGCTTCGTCGAACGACCGTGAGGATAGCCTCGGCCGCTATCTCGAGATGGCCGGTCTGCTGTCGCGTGAGCAGTTCGACGACACGATGCGCGAACGTGAGCGCACCAACAAGCGGTACGGGGTGCTGCTCATGGAGCGGCGGCTGCTGTCGCCGGGCGAGATCTACCGCGCCATCCGCAAGCAGATCGAGGCGATCGTCTGGAGCCTGTTCGCCTGGCAGGAAGGCAGCGTCAGCTTCAGCATCGGCGAATACCGGGAGCCGGAGTCGGTGCGCATCCAGCTGCCCATGCGGCAGGTGATTTTGCACGGTATCAAACGGGCTCCGAACGCCAAGGCAATGGTAGCGAGGATGGGGCGGAAAGAGACTGTCTTCGAGCCTTGTTACCAGATAGAGGAGTTGATCGAGATCGCGATGGACAGCGATGAGTACCGGCTCCTGCAACTGGTGGACGGGCACCGCAACCTGTTCGAGATCTGTACCCAGGGTCCGCACAGCGCGGCCGAGAACGGGAAGCTGTTGTACGCTTTCCAGGTGCTGCAGCTCATCCGGCGGATGAGCCTCGACAAGCCCGAGGGCCGGTCCGCCCTTCGCGAGACCGGGGCCATCAAGATCCGGTTCAAGACCCACGGCGACAAGTACGGCAGCTGACGGGTCCGTGGGTGCCGGCTGCTGGCACTGCCGGCACCCGCCGGCACCCGCCGGTAGCGATCGAGGAGCAAGCGAGCATGCCGCTTTACGAGTATCAATGCACCGAGTGCGGTAAGAAAACCGAAGTCCTGCAGCGCTTCGTCGACGCGCCCCTGGCGGTCTGCCCGGCCTGCGGCGGCGCGGTCAAGAAGCTGGTTTCGTCGCCCGCCTTCCAGTTCAAGGGCAGCGGCTGGTACGTGACCGACTATGCCCGCAAGGGCGGGCCGGGAGCTGGCGGCGAGGCCGGCGGCTCCGACAAGGCGTCCGGTGGCGAGGGCGCGTCCAGCGCCGGGTCCACGGCCGAAGGGGCGGCCAAGGCCGGCGCGCCGGCGGGTGGTGGGGGCGGCGACGGCGCCGGCTCGTCCGGGGCTGCGGGCGGGTCCGAGACGAAGTCCACGTCCGCTGGCGCCTCCGAGTCGAAGGCCGGCGAGTCCGGCGGGAAGTCCGCGGCCAAGGCCGATCCCAAGCCGGCCGCCGCCGGCACGGGAAGGTCCTAGGGCCAGCCAGCTATTGGCGCCTGTTCCATGGCTCGGAGCTCCGCAGGCGATGGCAACTAAGCTCCAACGTCCTCGTTTCTAAGTGACCGGCGACGAAGACCTGCTGCTCCTGGCCCTTGGGCAGGACACGCCGATCGCCGCCGGCGTGGACCTCACCATCGACGAGGACGACGCGATGCTGCGCGTGCTCCGCGACGGTGCGGCCGGCGACCGCGCCCGGGCGCGCGCCATGTACCTGCAGTCCGGGCTCGCCCTGTGGCGCACGCTGAGGCGGGTGGTGGAGTGGCGCTTCGGCGAGGTCGGGCGGGTCGGCAAGCTTCTCGACTTCGCCAGCGGTCATGGCCGCGTCACCCGCTTCCTGGTGCGCGACCTGCTCGCCGAGCGCGTCTGGGTGGCGGACGTCGCCGGCGCCGCCGTCGAGTTCCAGCGCCGCCAGTTCGGCGTGCGCGGCTTCCGGTCGGCGCCGCGGCCGGAGGACTTCGCCTGCGGCGAGCGCTTCGATTGCATCCTGGTCTCGTCGCTGTTCACCCACCTGCCGGAGGCGACGTTCGCGGCCTGGCTGCGGCGGCTGTGGGAGCTGCTGGCGCCGGGCGGCGTGCTCGCCTTCAGCGTCCACGACGCTGCCGTGCTGCCGCCGGGGCTGACCCTGCCGGCGGCAGGGCTGCTGTTCGCCCCCGAGAGCGAGAGCGGCTCGCTGGCAGGCGCCGACTACGGCTCGACCTGGGTGAGCGAGGACTTCGTGCGCGCCGCTCTGCGCGGCGTGGCGCCTGGGGCCTCGGCGCTGCGCCTGCCGCGGGCGCTCGCCAACTTCCAGGACCTCTACGTCGTGGTCGCCGAGCCGGGGGCGGACTTCTCGGGGGTGCGGCTCGCCGGTGCGCCGCAGGCGTTCGTCGAGCAGTGCGCCTGGACGCCGCCGGGCCGCCTGCAGATCAGCGGCTGGGTGGCCGACCGCCCCACCGGGCGCCTGCCGGTCGAGGTGCGAGCCAGGATCGGGGGCGAGCCGCGAGATCGTTGCCGCGCCTTCTCGCCGCGCCCGGACGTCGCCGCGCTGTTTCCCGGCGAGCGCCTCGCGGCGGTGGGCTGGCGCCTCACGCCGCTGGTCCCCGGCGACCCGCCCGACCTCTCGGCGCGGCTGGCGCTCGAGGCCGTGGAGGCGGACGGCCGGGTCTGGACGCTGGACGAGAGCAGCGTGGAAGGGGCGCTGCTCCGCGCCACCCGGTTGCAGCTCTTTCTCGACCATGGGGTCCACGAGCGGCTGGCGG
>DATKFK010000219.1:0-2012 GCA_035544375.1 Thermoanaerobaculia bacterium | reverse complement strand
AGCGCTCCGCGGCCCGGGCGGTGATCTTCGGCGACGAGGAGCTGACCTATGGCGAGCTCGACCGGCAGGCGAGCCGGCTGGCCGGGGCGCTGCGCCAACGCGGCGTGGGACCGGAAGACCTCGTCGGAGTCATGGTCGAGCGTTCGGCGCGCCTGGTGGTGGCGCTGCTCGGCATTCTCAAGGCGGGGGGCGCCTATCTGCCGCTCGACCCCGGTTACCCCGCCGAGCGTCTGGCGGCGATGCTGGCCGACTCGCGGCCGCGCTTGATCCTGTGCGACCCGGAGCTGGCCGTGGCGCTGCCCCCCGACGGACCCGAGCTGCTGCGGCTCGCGCCCGGGCCGGCGGTGGATGCCGTGGACTGGGCCTGTGGCGGCCGCGACGGTGAGGCCGGTGACAGCGATGCCGGCGGCCGCAACGCGCGGCACGCGAATCGCGGACACCGCGGCTGGCGGCCCCCGGAGCTGGGCGGCGACGCCCTCGCCTACGTGCTGTACACCTCGGGCTCCACCGGGCGGCCGAAAGGGGTCGCCGTCGGCCACCGCGCCATCGTCCGCCTGGCGCTGAGCCGAGCCGTGGTGTCGGTGACCTCCGCCGACCGGGTGGCCCAGGCGTCGACCACCACGTTCGACGCCGCGACCTTCGAGATCTGGGGCGCGCTGCTCAACGGCGCGACGCTCGTCGGCGTGCCGCGCCAGGTGGTGCTCGAGCCGGGACTGCTGGCGGCCCATCTCGCGGCCCACCGGGTGAGCACCCTGTTTCTCACCACCTCCCTGTTCCACCAGGTGGCGCGCGACCTGGCCGGCGCCTTCGCCGGCCTCCGCTGCCTGATCGTCGGCGGCGAGGCGCTCGACCCCGTGTGGGTGCGGCGCGTGCTGGCGGTGGGCGGGCCGCGCCAGCTGGTCAACGCCTACGGTCCCACCGAGGGCACGACCTTCACCACCCACCATCACGTCGCCAGCCTGGCTGCCGAGGCGAGAACCGTGAGCCTCGGCCGCCCGCTCGACAACACCACCGTGCACCTGGTCGATCGCTGGCTCCGCCTGGTCCCGCCGGGAACGCCGGGTGAGCTGCTCATCGGCGGCGACGGCCTGGCCCGCGGCTACCAGCGACGGCCCGAGCTGACCGCCGAGACATTCATCCCCGACCCCTGGGCTGCGGAGCCCGGAGCGCGCCTCTACCGCACCGGCGACCTCGCCTGCCGCCTGGCCGACGGCACCCTGGTCTTTCTCGGCCGCCTCGACCGCCAGCTCAAGGTGCGCGGTTTTCGGATCGAGCCGGAGGAGATCGAGGCGGTGCTCGCGGCGCATCCCGGAGTGCGGGCCGCAGCCGTCATCCTGCGCCGCGACCTGGCCGAAGGCGGCGGCCGACTGGTTGCCTACGTGGTGCCGGCGGCGGACCGGCCGGCGCCCGAGCCCGCGGCCCTGCGGCGCCTGGCGCGTTCGCGGCTCCCCGAGTTCATGGTGCCCGCCGCGTATGTGCGGCTGCCAGCCCTGCCGCTGACCTCCAGCGGCAAGGTCGACCGCCGCGAGGAGGCGCTGCCGTCTCCCGAATCCCGAGAGGTCGCCGGCCAGCCGCTCGCGGCGCCGGCGCCCGGTCCCGCGGCAGCCTGGCGCGGCCAGATCGAGGAGATCCTGGCCGGCATCTGGCACGACCTGCTGGGGGAGGCAGGCCGGGGAGGGATCGGTCGCGACAGCGATTTCTTCTCGCTGGGCGGCCATTCGCTGCTCGCCACGCGGGTGATCTCGCGGCTGCGCCAGGCGTTCCGGGTCGAGCTGCCGCTGCGCGCTCTCTTCGACGAGCCGACCGTCGGCGGGCTGGCCGGCCGGGTCGAAGCAGCGCTGGCCGAGCAGGCTGCCGGCGAGCGCGAGGGAGGGGCGGCGGCCATCCCGCCGCTGCTGCCGCGGCCGCGCCGGTCCGGCCTGGAGCCGCTCCCGGTCTCCTTCGGTCAGGAGAGGCTGTGGTTCCTCGAGCAGCTCGAGCCCGGTCGGGCGCTGTTCAACATCCCGGCCGCG
>DATKFK010000218.1:0-5500 GCA_035544375.1 Thermoanaerobaculia bacterium | reverse complement strand
ACGAGATCGGCGACTACGTGGATTGGGAACGCGGCCTCTGCGATGCCATCAGCACGCCCATCGGCCTGGCGGTCCGGGAGATCATCCGCTCCGCGTTTCCGGATATCGCGGGACACGTGGAGTCCGGGCCCCACCACTCACCGCCTGCTGCCAGGAAGCGCTCCGCAAGCAGGCCCAGGAGGCGCCGACCGGCTGCATCGCGCCCGCGGAGAGAACGCCGCTGAAAGGCCAACGGCCGGTCCGGGGTTGCCGGACCGGCCGTGGTGCTTCGTCCTGCTATCTGCAACGCCCGGCGGTCGGACGCAAGGCAGCCGGCCGCCGGCACGGGGCGCGCGGGGCGCAGCAGCGCCACGGCCGCTCCCCTCTTGGGGGCTTAGTACATCCCACCCATGCCGCCGCCCGGCATGCCGCCCGGACCGCCGCCGCCCTTCTCCTTCTCTTCCTTGATCTCGGAGACCATCGCCTCGGTGGTGAGCATCAGCCCGGCGATCGAGGCGGCGTTGATCAGCGCCGTCTTGGCGACCTTGGCCGGATCGATGACGCCGGCCTTGACCAGGTCCTCGTGCTTGCCGGTGGCGGCGTTGTAGCCGCTGTTGCCGTTGCTCGACAGCAGCTGCTTGACGATCACCGAGCCCTCCTCGCCGGCGTTGTTGGCGATCTGCCGGGCCGGCTCCTCGAGCGCGCGGCGGACGATGTTGACGCCCACCTTGACGTCGCCCGTGGCCTCGACCTTGTCGACCGCGTGCACGGCGCGCAGCAGCGCCACGCCGCCGCCGGGGACGATGCCTTCCTCGACCGCCGCCTTGGTGGCGTGCATGGCGTCCTCGACCCGGGCCTTCTTCTCCTTCATCTCGGTCTCGGTCGCCGCGCCCACCTTGATCACCGCCACGCCGCCGACCAGCTTGGCGAGCCGCTCCTGCAGCTTCTCGCGGTCGTAGTCGGAGGTCGTCTCCTCGATCTGGTTGCGGATCTGCTTGACCCGGCCGGCGATCGTCTCACGCCGCTTCGGGTTGTCGGAGTCGGTGACGATCGTGGTGTCGTCCTTGGTCAGCACCACCTTCTTGGCGTCGCCCAGGTCCTCCCAGCGGACGTTCTCGAGCTTGATGCCGAGGTCCTCGGTGATCACCTGGCCGCCGGTCAGCACGGCGATGTCCTCGAGCATGGCCTTGCGGCGGTCGCCGAAGCCCGGTGCCTTGACCGCGGCGACGTGCAGCGTGCCGCGCAGCTTGTTGACCACCAGGGTGGCCAGCGCCTCGCCCTCGACGTCCTCGGCGATGATCAGCAGCGGCCGGCTCTGCTTGGCCACCTGCTCGAGCACCGGCAGCAGGTCCTTCATCGAGCTGACCTTCTTCTCGTTGAGCAGCACCTTGACGTTTTCGAGCACCGTCTCCATGCGCTCGGCGTCGGTGACGAAGTACGGCGACAGGTAGCCGCGGTCGAACTGCATGCCCTCGACCACCTCGAGCGTGGTCTCGAGCCCCTTGGCCTCCTCGACCGTGATCACGCCGTCCTTGCCGACCTTCTCCATCGCCTCGGCGATGATGCGGCCGATCTCCTCGTCGTTGTTGGCCGAGATCGTCCCGACGTGGGCGATGTCCTTGCCCTCGACCGGCTTGGCCAGCTTGTCGATGGACGCGATGGCGGCCTTGACCGCCAGGTCGATGCCCTTCTTGACCTCCATCGGGTTGGCGCCGGCGGTGACGTTCTTCGAGCCCTCGCGGTAGATCGCCTGGGCGAGCACGGTGGCGGTGGTGGTGCCGTCGCCGGCCACGTCCGAGGTCTTCGAAGCGACCTCGCGCACCATCTGCGCGCCCATGTTCTCGAGCGGGTCGTGGAGCTCGATCTCCTTGGCGACGGTGACGCCGTCCTTGGTGATCGTGGGGGAGCCGAACTTCTTCTCGATGACCACGTTGCGGCCCTTGGGGCCCAGGGTCACGCGGACCGCGTCGGCGAGCTTGTTAACGCCCCTTAGGATCGCCGCGCGGGCGTCCCCGGAGTAGGTGATTTGCTTGGCCATGGCTTTTTATGTCTCCTCTGTGTCGCGAAAGTAGAAAACGGGATGCGCTCGGTGTTTTCCGGGCTCTGCGGGATCCGTGGGTGCCGCGGCGGTCACTTCTTGCCGTTGACGACGGCCAGGATCTCGTCCTCGCGCAGGATGACGTAGTCCTCGTCGCCGATCTTGATCTCGCTGCCGGAATACTTGCCCATCAGCACGTGGTCGCCGGACTTGACGTCCATGGGCGAGCGCTTGCCCTCGTCGTTGAGCTTGCCCGGTCCGACGGCGATGACCTCGGCCTCCTGCGGCTTCTCCTTGGCGGTGTCGGGGATGATGATGCCGCCACGCACCTGCTCCTCCTGCTCGATGCGCTTCACCACCACTCGGTCGTGCAAAGGACGGATGTTCAACACGGGTGCACCTCCTTGAGCTCGTTGATAGGAAAGGTTCTGCGAACTGGGCACCGCCGTTTGTTAGCACTCAGGCGCGGTGACTGCTAACAGTGTAGGGCCGCCGCCGCCGGCCTGTCAAGGGGCCCGGGGTGTCGAAAGGGTCACGATCGGCCTATGCTAAAATCTCCTCCTTGAGCAACGACCCCCCCAGTCCTCGCCCCACCCTCGCCGCCATCGTCCGCCTGACCGCCGCGGCCGCCCCGCCGGCGAGCTTCGCCATGCCCGCCCCGCTGGCGAGCGCCGTCACGCCCGCCCCGCTGGCGAGCGCCGTTATGCCCGCGGTCCCGGCGGCGGCGGCCGGCATGGCCTTCCTGCGGCCGGGGTGGGCGCTGCTCGCCGGCTTCCTGCTGGTGGTGCTCAACGGCTTCTTCGTCGCCGCCGAGTTCGCGCTGGTGCGGGTGCGGCCGACCCAGCTCGACGCCGCGAGCGGCCGCGGGCAGCGGCGGGCGCAGCTCGCCCGCCACATGACCCAGCACCTGGACGCCTACCTGTCGGCGACCCAGCTCGGCATCACCCTGGCCTCGCTGGGGCTGGGCTGGATCGGCGAGCCCGCCTTCTCCTGGCTGATCGAGCCGGTGGTGGTGCTCGTCGCCGGCCGCAACCCGGCCCTGGTGCACTCGCTCGGCCTCACCGTCTCGTTTCTCGCCATCACCATCCTGCACATCGTGCTTGGCGAATTGACGCCCAAGTGGGTGGCGCTGCGGCACGCCCGCCCGGCGGCGCTGCTGGTGGCGCTGCCCCTTCACGCCTTTTACCGGGCCACCTATCCGGCGATCTGGGTGCTCAACCGCGCCGCGCGCGGCCTGACCCGGCTGCTCGGAGTCACGCCGCCCCAGGGCGGCGGCGGCATCCGCGACGAGGCCGAGCTGCGCCGGCTGCTCGCCTCGAGCCCCGACGCCGAGGTATCGGAGCAGAAGCGCGAGCTGCTCGACAACGTCTTCGAGCTGTCCCACCGGGTGGCGCGCCAGATCATGGTGCCCCGCCAGGACGTGGTCTACCTGTCCACCACCAGCCCGCTGGCCGAGAACCTGCGCATCGTCAAGCGCAGCGGCCACACCCGGTTCCCGCTCTGCGAGGGCGATCTCGACCACGTGGTCGGGGTCGTCCACATCAAGGACCTCTATCGCCGCGAGCGCCCCCTGACCCGCCTGGAAGAGGTCGCGCGCACCATCGACTTCGTGCCCGAGACGTTGGAGCTGGACCGCCTCCTCCGGCGCATGCGTGTCGAGCGCATTCACCTCGCCGCGGTCATCGACGAGTACGGCGGGGTTTCCGGCATCGTCACCCTGGAGGACGTGATCGAGGAGCTGGTCGGCCAGATCCACGACGAGTTCGACGTCGAGAAGCTCGAGCTGCAGCGCAATCCCGACGGCACCTACCAGGTGTCCGGCGGCATGCTGGTCGAGGAGCTGGAGGAGGCCCTAGGCCTCGAGCTGAGCGACCGCGACGAGGACACGATCGGCGGCGTCGTCTTTTCCGAGCTCGGCCGCAACCCGGTGGTGGGCGACCGCGTGGAGCTGGGCCCGATCACCCTGGAAGTCACCGAGATCGAGCGCAACCGCATCAGCTCGCTCAAGGTGACGGTGAATCAGCCGGCAACGGTAGCCTCCCAGGACGCAGCGAGGTAGGTGGCCCTACCGGAATTGCCAGGGTCGATACTCGTTGTAGTCCCGGCAACGGTCGTACATCGCCTTGTCAATCTTGAGCCAAGTCGTTCCAGGCAGGCCCCGGTTTTCGAATATTCCCGGTTCGTAAGGAGAGGCGGACTCAAAGTCGGGAGTCCGTCCATTCTCAGTTGCAATGAGTCTCGCCAGCTTGATCGCGGGCGCAAGATCCCAGTCGGCGCTGACCACGATTGCCACGTCATAGGCGTCCTGGTAAGTGAGCCGCACGAGATCGACAGCTATACTCACGTCAACGCCCTTCTCCTGACCACCAGGATTGATATGCCCCTTGTAGATCTCAATCCCCTGGCCCTTCATCATCCGCAGTTTCGCGGTCCAGAACCCGTGCCACAGTTCGTTCTGTTTAGGCGAGGGTACGCCAGTGTAAAACCGACACTCGCTCAATGCTCTGCCTGCCGAGGTATTGACGAGCGCCAGTGCAATCTTGCGCGCATCATAGCTGGGCCATCCGTAGTGAGCGAACTGCGGTGGGGCAGGCGCAGGAGGGCACCAGGCGTCCTTTGCCCCGTGATACAGATTTTGCCCGTCGATGAGAACAACAGTGCGCTTGGGCATGAAGAAAACACCCGCCCGGGGAGTCCATGCGTCCAGGAGGACAGCACGGCCCAACGGGCGGGGAGGAATTAAGCAAAACTATACCCGATGGGTGCGTGACAGGCAACACCTGCCCGCATCATCGAGACCTGGTGAGCTCCATGGTTGTAAAGAGCTGAGGCGCGGAGCATCAGGCACCAGGGGGGGCTAAGGGCGGTTCGCGCACGCTGACTCTCCCCGGCAGCCCGTCCTGCAGCCGGTCCAGGATGCCTGGCGGCACCTCGAGATCGGCTTCCACGAAGATCATCTGCGAGGCGGTGTCGATGCGCGGCGTTACCTGCGACACCCTTCCGGACAGGGTCAGGGGGAGCGAGTCCAGACGCATCACGACGCCGGCGCCCTTGCGGATCGCCGCCGCCTGCTCGGGCGGCACCGCGAAGCGCAGCATGAACTGGCCGGCGCTGATCAGGCGCACCACCGCCACGCCGGAATGGACCAGCGCGCCGGCATCGAGGTAGCGCAGCGCGACGCGGCCGTCGATGGGCGACCGCAGCACCGCGTGCTGCAGGCGGGTCTCGAGCTGCCGCAGGTGGCCGACCTCCTCGCCGACGCGGGCCTTGGCGCTGTCCACCGAGGCCGCCGCCTCCTGCTCGGCATTGCGCGCCGAGGCGAGATCCTCCTCGGCGTACAGCTCGGGGTGCAGCTCGCGGCGGGCGCGGCGGTCGCGCGTCCGGTCCAGCTCCAGCTCCGCGCGCCGCTCCTCGCCGCGGGCCGCCGCCACCGTGGCCTGCACCACCACCATCTCGTCGTGCATCGCGTCGGTGGCCAGCGCC
>DATKFK010000217.1:0-10853 GCA_035544375.1 Thermoanaerobaculia bacterium | reverse complement strand
TGGACGGGCCTGGCTGTTCGTGGCCGCCTCCCGCGGTGGCGTCCCGGTAGCGCTGCTTGATACCTGCCTTCTCGCGGTTCTGCAGCAGCCAGCGCAGCATCCACGACTTGTTCACCCCGACGATAACATCGTTGATCGCCTCGTAGATTGCGGGATCGTTGAGCAGCAGCGCGGCGGTGCCCTTGCCCTCGACCAGGCGGTCCGTCGCCGTGTCGAGGTGCTCGACCGTCTCGCGCAGCCGCTCGGTGATCTCGCGGCCATAGGCCTGGTCTTCCAGCAGCCGCGGCAGCAGCGCCTGGCTGTTGCCGAAATGGCTGGTCAGCACTTTGAGGTCCCGGCTCGCGCTGTCGAGGTTGGCCAGCGTCTGGTCGAGCTTGGCGCGCTCGCCGGGATCGTTGAGCAGCGCCGGCAGGGCGCCCTGGCCGTGCTGGGCGCTCGCCACCACCGCATCCAGGCTCTCGATGGCGCCGCTCAGCCGGTCCGCCAGCCGGCGATCGTTGACCAGGCGCGGAAACACCCCGGTGCCATGCTCCATCTCGTCTGTCACCCGCTGCAGGCTCTGCATGGCGGCGACCGCCGATTGCCTGAGCTGCTGGCCCGACGGGGATTGCGTGGTCAGCTCTCCCAGCAGCCCCTCACCTCTGTCCACCCGGGCGAGGATGTGCTGCAGGGAATGCGAGATCTGGGCCACGTTGCCGACCACGTCCTCACCCGAAGCCACCAGCGCGTCCAGGTCGGGCTGCGCAGCCGCCGGGATCTCGCCCTCGTCGGGGATGGCCGGGAACCTCTCGGAGCCCGTGTCGAGCTCGATGTACTTGTCCCCCAGCAGGCCCAGGGTACTGATGCGCGCCTTGGTCGCCTGCTCGCTGGCGGGCGCATTGGGCACCGGCGGCTGCGGGGCGCGCAGGCGTTCGGCGTAGCGGCGGTCGATCAGCAGCCAGACGTTGATCTCGCGCTGCGCGGGATTCCTGGGCAGCACCACCCGGTCGACGGTGCCGACGTTGACGCCGTCGAGGGTCACCCCGGCGCCCGGGGCGAGGCCGCCGACCTGGGAGAAGCGGACGAAGTAGCTGGTCTTGCGGACGAAGAAGTTGTTCTTGTCGCCGATGACCACCAGTCCCGTGGCCATCACGGCGAGGGCCGCCAGGACCAGCAGGCCGACCTTCAGCTCACGGTTGCGCGGTTCAGCCATGGCCGCCATCCTCCTTCTCCAGCTCTCGCCCGGCCAGGAAGTCGCCGAGCTCCTGGTCCCCGCTGCGCTCGGCGGCCGCCCAGTCGCCGACGAAACGGAAATGCCCCGAGGACAGGTAGGCGATGCGGTCGCCCACCCGGCGGGCCAGGGCGATGTCGTGGGTGATCACCACCTGGGTGACGTTCAGGTGGCCGTGGATCTGTCGTATCAGGTGCCCGATGGCGGCCGACGTCATCGGATCGAGACCCGTGGTGGGCTCGTCGTAAAGCACCACCTCGGGGTCGAGGGCGAGCGAGCGGGCCAGCGCGGCGCGCTTGCGCATGCCGCCGGAAAGGTCGGAGGGCAGCTTGGGGCCGGCCTCGGGCAGGTGCACCAGGCCCAGCTTCTCCTGCACCTTGGCGGCGATCTCCGCCGCGGAAAGCCGGGTGTGCTCGCGCAGCGGGAAGGCGATGTTGTCGGCCACCGTCATCGAGTCGAACAGGGCGCCGTTCTGGAACAGCATGGCGATGCGGCGGCGCACCGGGAACAGGTCGCGCTCCGCAAGCGGCGTGATGTCCGTGCCGTCGAAGATCACCCTGCCGGCATCGGGCTTGTCCAGGCCGTTGAGCTGGCGCAGGGTGACGCTCTTGCCGCTGCCCGAGCGCCCGAGGATGACGAAGCATTCGCCGCGCCGGATGTCGAAGTCGAGGCCATCGAGCACCTTGCGGTCGCCGAAGCTCTTGGTCAGGCCGCGGATCTCGAAGAGCGGCTCGCCCGCCGCCGGCGCCCGCGATGCAGCCGGCGCGGCCGGCGCCACGGGCGACGGCACGGGCGAGGGCGGCGCGGACGGGATGGCCCGTGGTGGCGGCGGCGGCTGGCGATCCGGCGGCACGGCGGGCTGTCTGCTCAGCTGACGAACAGGATGAACAGCCTGGTCAGGAAGTAGTCGGAGATCATGACGGTGATCGCCAGCGTCACCACGGTGTCGGTGGTCGCCCGGCCCACGCCGTCGGCGCCCCCCGTGGTGTGAAGGCCGTTGTAGCAGCCGATGATGGTGATGATGAAGGCGAAGACGAAAGACTTGCCGACGCCGCTGACGATGTCGGCGAGCGTCAGGTACTGGACGATGTTGTTGAGGTAGACCGAAGCCTGCACGTTGAGCTGGAACACCGCCACCAGCAGGCCGCCGAGGATGCCCAGGCCGCAGCCGATCACGGTCAGCGCGGGAAGCATCACCAGCACGGCGCCGAGCTTGGGCGCCACCAGCTTCTTGACCGGGTCGACGGCCATCGAGCGCATGGCATCGATCTGTTCGGTCACCCTCATGCTGCCGATCTCGGCGGTCATCCCCGCGCCGATGCGGCCGCCGACGATGAGCGCCGTGAGCACCGGTCCGAGCTCGCGCACCAGCGACTTGGCGACCACCGAGCCGATGTAGTACTTCACTCCGAGCGAGGGCAGGCTGTAAGCGGTCTGCAACGCCAGCACCATGCCGGTGAAAGTGGTGGCGACGCCGGCGACCGCCAGGGAGCGCACGCCGAGCTGGTCCATCTGCGCGAACCACAGCGTGATCTCGAGCGGCCGGGTGGCCATGGCGGCGAAGGCACGCCCGCTGAGCAGCGCCATGTCGCCGGTGCGCAACGCCAGGTCGCGGATTTTCACGTGCGGACCGGCCGCCAGCAGATGGCATGGGCGAGCCCCAACCCGAGGTCGACTGCGGCCAGCGGGTAGAGGCCGGCGAGCCCCGGATGGATCAGGGCGGCCGCCAGGAAGGCGAGGCCGCCCAGGATGCGGCCCGAGGCGGCGACGGCCACCACCCCGGAGTAGCGGCCGGGATCGCCGGCGGCCAGCAGGTAGAGGGTCGCGAGCATCACCAGGAGCACCGCCATGATCCACAGGTAGAAGGCGCCTTCGGGCAGCGGCGGCAGCGGCAACCGCAGCAGGCGGGCAGGCAGGCCCGGCGCCGTCACCATGAGCACGGCGAAGGCGGAGTCGTAGAGCGCGCCGAGGCGCAGGCTCGCACGCAGCACTGCCAGGTAGCGAGAGCGGCGGGCTGGGGAGCTCATGGTTTAACAGGCTGGCTGCTACCGTGAGGGCCCGCCCCCTCCCCATCGGGCCGCGGCACTCTGCTCTTAGCTTATCCTCGGGACGCCAAGGACCGATAATGCCACCACCCTCGGGAAAGGAGTAGCCCACTGAGCGCAGCCAATTCCGGGTCCCGCGCCCCGGCGACCCGCCTCAGCAAGGCGCTTGCCACCCTGGCGGGCAACCTCTACCTGGTGGTCGCCAGCCTGGTGCTGGGGATCGCCACCGTGATGGCGGGCTGGCTGCCGCCGCGCGGCCGCTGGGCGCTTCAGGTCACCCGGCTGTGGGCGGCGGGGCTGCTGGGAGTGAGCGGCGTGCGTCTCCGGGTCGAGCGCGACCCTGGTCTCGACCCCGCGTCGAGCTATGTCTACCTGGCCAACCATCAGAGCCTGTTCGACATACCGGCCCTGCTGCTGGCCGTGCCGGGGCGGTTCCGGATGGTTGCCAAGCAGAGCCTGTTCCGCATCCCGGTCTTTGGTTGGGCGCTGGCTGCCGCCGGCTTCGTCTCGGTCGACCGCGGCGACCGGGCCGCGGCGCGGCAGTCCTTTGCCGCCGCCGAGCAGGGGCTGCGCTCCGGCGGCTCGATCCTGCTCTTCCCCGAGGGGACGCGGTCGACCGGCGACACCCTCCTGCCGTTCAAGCGCGGCGGCTTCCTGCTGGCGCTGCGCACCGGGTTGCCGATCGTGCCGGTGGGCATCCGCGGCACGCGGGCCGTCCAGGCGCGCGGCCGGCGATCGATCCAGCCGGGCCGGGTCGAGGTCCGTTTCGGGCCGCCGATCCAGGTGGCGGAGTTCGGCATACGCCGCAAGCGGGAGCTGATCGCCGAGGTGCGGCGGCGGCTTGCCGAGCTGGCCGGCATGAGCCCGGGCGAAGTGGACGAGGTGGCATGAGTGCCCTGGGTGGCACGCAGCCGATCGATCAGAACCGGCATGGTACGCTCTATCGCCCGTCAGGCGCTCCAACTGCGTCAGGCTACTGACAGATAGGGACAGGAACCCTCGAGCATGACGACCAACGATCTGGAGGCCAAGGTCTGGGAGGCCCTGAAAGGCGTGCGGTTCCCCGGGATGAGCCGGGACATCGTCTCTTTCGGGTTCGTGCACCACGTGCAGGTGTCCGGCAGCGAGGTGGCGGTGGGCCTGCAGATGGCCACCCACAACCCGGAGGCGGCCGAGAAGGTGCGAGCCGAAGCGGAGCGGGCGGTGCGGGCGGTGCCGGGGATCTCGGGCTCCCAGGTGACGATCGAGATGCAGCGTCCCGCCGCGCCCGCCGGGCAGGACCCCGCGGCACAGCGAGCGACGTCCCAAAATCCGAATCTCGCTCCCGGCGTCAAGCACATGGTGGCCGTGGCCAGCGGCAAGGGCGGAGTGGGGAAGTCCACGGTGGCGGCCAACCTGGCGGTGCGCCTGGGACAGCTCGGCTACCGGGTCGGTCTGCTGGACGGCGATATCTATGGCCCGTCGGTGCCGACCATGTTCGGCATCCAGGAGAAGCCGATCATTTCCGGCAACCGCATCGTGCCGTTCGACAAGTACGGCATCCTCCTGATGTCGCTCGGCTTCATCCTGGACGCCGACACGCCGGTGATCTGGCGCGGGCCGATGGTGACGCGCGCGCTCGAGCAGATGCTCGGCGACGTCGAGTGGGGAAGGCTGGACTACCTGATCCTCGACCTGCCGCCCGGCACCGGCGATGCGCAGCTCACCCTCACCCAGAAGGTGCCGCTCGCCGGCGCGGTGATCGTGACCACTCCCCAGGACGTCGCGCTGATCGACGCCCGCAAGGGACTGGCCATGTTCAGGAAGGTCAACGTGCCGGTGATCGGCATCGTCGAGAACATGTCCTCCTTCGTCTGCCCGCACTGCGGCGAGGTCACCGACATCTTCAAGAAGGGCGGCGGCGAGCGGACCGCCGCGCAGCTGGGCACCGCGTTCCTGGGAGCGGTCCCGCTCGACCCCAAGATCGTCCTGGGGGGCGACAGCGGCGTGCCGATCGTGGTCGCCGAGCCGCAGGGCGCGCACGCCGATGCCTTCCGTCACGTCGCGGAAGCGGTGGTCGAAGAGGTGTCCCGGCAGAGCGCCGCCAAGCCCAAGCTCTCGATCTTCTGAACCGCATGGACGAAGCGCGGACCCCGGCCTCTGCGCCGGTCCCGGGCGCGGCGCAGGGGACGACGGGCCGGACCCCGCCCGTCTCGCCGTCTCGCCGCCGCGTCGCCCTGCTCGCGGACGCCCATCTGAGCGGGCCCGGCGGGCCGGCGGGCCCGCTCGTCCGCCAGCTCGCCGCGCTGCCCGGCGCCGGCTGCCGCCGCCTGGTGGTGATGGGAGACCTCTTCCAGGCCTGGGTGGGCCACCGGCATTTCGAGACCGCCGACATCGGCGAGGTGGTCGCGGCGTTGCGCGGCCTGCGCCGCCAGGGCCTGCACATCGACTACGTGGAAGGCAACCGCGACTTCTTTCTCGCCGGCGGCCCCTATGCCGATGCCTTCGACCGGGTGGCGGGCGAGGCGGCTTTCGAGGATGGCGGCGTGCGCTATCTCGCCGTCCACGGCGACGGCCTGGTCGAGGACGACTGGCAGTACCGCTGCTGGCGCCGGTTGTCGAAGAGCGCGCTCAGCCGCGGCCTGGCCGGCCGCATCCCCGCCTCCCTGGCCCGCCTCATGGTCGATTCCACCGAGCGCCGCCTGTCGCGCACCAACTTCAAGCACCGCCGCCGCCTGCCCGAGGAAGCCATCCGCCGCTACGCCGAGCGCCGTCTGGCGGAGGGCCACGACGTCCTCCTGCTGGGCCACTTCCACGTCGCCCGCACCTGGTCGGTTCCGGGAGGCGAGGTCCGCCTCCTAGAAGCCTGGTTCAAGACCCGCGCCGTCGAGTGGCTGCCGCTGGGGGAGGGTCCGGATGGGTGATGGTGGGGTGAGAAGCAGCCCGGCCCGTGAGGGGAGCTCAGGCAGGCGCTTCGAACTTCAGGTCCGGATCGCTGGCGGCCCGGACCAGGAACCTGGCAATCCCGGTCGCGGTTTGGACGGTTAGCTGTTCGGCGTCGATCGCCTGCTTGAGGAACAGCAGCGCTGCGAGCGCCTCGCGGCTGATATGCAGCGAAGTGAAGATCGACAGCATCTCGGCGGCAAGCTGCTTCAGTTCGCCGGTTCGATTCTGCTGCGCGTAAAGCACGGCCAACTCGAGAGACACCACCGCCGCGTCATAAGGGATTCCGTCCGCCAGGAAGCGCTTGCGCGCAGACAGGAAGAGTTCTTCAGCCTCGAGGCTTTGCCCCAGGCCGCGGGCGATCCTACCTTTCATCCACAGGCGGCGAGACCCGTACTCAGCGTCTTCTGCGTACTTGCGATAGAGAGGTCGCGCGTTGCGATAGACCCCCTGTGCCTCGATGAACCGGCCCATGCACGTCAGGAAGTCGATGAGATTGTGCCATGCGCACAAGACCAGACGCTCATCCTGACTAGGGTCGATCATTGGCAATGACCGCTGCAACGTGGCGACGGCATGCTCGAGCTCGCCGGCATTGCCATAGATCCATGACAAGCTCACCATGCTCTTGCCAGCCCGGTGCCCATCCCCTTGATGAAGAAAGATGGCGATGGCCCGGTGTAGCAGCTTCTTTGCCTCCTCCAAACGCCGTTGAGTTCCGCGCAGGGATGCTTTGAGGTCCAGGTAGACCGCGCGTTCCAGAGGCTCGCGGGTTCCGTTCTTGAGATGACCGTAGGCCATCTGGAATGCTGATTCGGCCATCTCGAAATCCGAGGCGAGGCGTCTAAGGTTCGCCTTGTAGCACCAAGCGCGTGCCTGCATATCCTCGATGAGCTCTCTCTGGTAATAAGAGGCATCGAGGTGTGGCCCCAAGTGGATGGCCAGGTTGATCAAATCCTCGGCCTGGGCGCGGCTGACGCCGCGGATCTCCCAGCTTCGCTCCAAGAGGAGCTCGTATAGTCCCCAGCTCTGAAAACGCGACGAATTTGTCAGGAGGAGCTTGCGCTTCTCCTGACAATGAGAGAGAAGATCGGCCATGAGGCCTGGGGCTTCCGCCCGCTCCTGGTGGAGTGCGCGAGCGTGCTCCAGGTACCTCCGCTCGCTCCTCTCGATGGCCGGTCCATAGTCGAACCAGTCCTTCGAGCGGCAGCCGATTGGAGCGGACAACCTGCGAACGCTGGTGGCGGGAGCTGCGACCAATGGTTCCGGGAGGTCAGGACGCCAGGACAGATGATCCCGAAGTCCTCCCATCCTCGACCGGCAATGAGGACAACTGGCGAGGTGACCGAGAAGCGGATGCTTCTCGCCCGGGAGGAAGCATAGCGCCTCTTCAAGTAGTAAATCGCTTGGGTGAATCTTCACCGGTTCACCGCCTCCCTAAACATTGGACACCGGTCCAGGGTATTTCTCAAGGGTCAAGCCCCCGAGAACCAGCCCGTGGGAGGCCCCGCAAGTGCCGGGCTCACCCCTGGGGTGCCCTCGAACGGTCCATCACAGTGGTAACCAGAGTACCACTTCTAAAAAGAAAAGGTTACGCGGAAAGGGCAAACCGGGACAAAGAAATGACCGGAGGGCGCCGGTTACGTGCACCGGCGCCTCCTCTCAGAGTATCTCCCCCAAGCATCTGGCCACTACCACAAAACCTCCAGGAGCGCTCTCCTCAAAGCCGTTCACCCCGGACGCCCAGGTGTCTGGCGGCGTGGGGAGCACCGCTATTGGGATCCGAACCCCCGCCGCTCTTCTCCACGGCCGTGGTTGCCGGCCGGGCCGCCGGGGCCTTGTCGAGGCCGGGCAGATGGCTGACCAGCCACGCCCAGACGGCGCCAAGGAAGTCACCGCCGGTGCTGTCGACGGCCGCGAGGCGGGACCCGGCCAGCGGCATGGCCATGGCTGCCTGGCCGGCCAGGCAGACCAGCAGGGCAAAGACAAGGGCTAGAGCGGTGCAACGATTCTTGCGGGGCATGGCAAATCACTCCTTCCAGCGGCCCCTCGGGCACGGCCCTCATGGCCGGGCACGGGAAGCGCGCCTGATTAAGAGTGGCATCGTCTCTGACAAAGCGGGTCGATCCGCCTGATTCAAGCCCCTGGATTGCAGTTTCGCACACCCGCGTTGTCAGTAGTTCGGAGCATAACTGTGTTCTCTGGACCGGGAAAAGGATGCGGGTTTTCGGCTCGCGAAACGCTCCCGGCCGGCGCCGAGGCGCAGCGCGGCTGCTAAACTGCCGGGCGCCATGTCGATCCGCGTCACCATGCTCGGCAGCGGCACCTCGACGGGGGTGCCGGTCATCGGCTGCAGCTGCCAGGTGTGCACCTCCGCAAACCCTCGCAACAAGCGCTGGCGGCCTGGCCTCAAGCTCGAGCAGGACGGCGAGGTGGTGCTCGTCGATACGCCCACCGACCTGCGCGAGCAGGCCTTGCGCTTCGGCCTCCCGCGCGTGGATGCAGTGGTGTTCACCCATGCCCATGCCGATCACGTCTTCGGCCTCGACGACGTGCGCATCTTCAACTTCCGCCAACGCCGGCCCATCCCCTGCTACGGTTCGGCGGCGACGCTGCGGGCGCTGCGCCGCACCTTCGCCTACGTGTTCGAGACAGGGCAGGAGGGGGGCGGCAAGCCGCAGCTCGAGCTCATCGAGGTAACGGGGAATTTCACGCTGCTCGGCCAGCAAGTGGTGCCGGTACCGGTGTGGCATGGTGAGTTGGAAGTATACGGCTATCGCTTCGGTAATTTCGCGTATGTAACCGATTGCAATGTGATTCCGGAGGACAGTTTCGAGCTGCTGGCCGGCGTCGAGGTGCTGGTCCTGGACGCCTTGCGGTACCGCCCGCACTCGACTCACTTCTCGGTCGGCGAGGCGGTGGACGTGGCGGCGCGCATCGGCGCCACGCGCACCATCCTCACCCATCTCGCCCACGATATCGATCACGATTCCCCCGCCGTGGCATTGCCGCCCGGGGTCGAGTTCGGCTATGACGGCCTGGCCTTCGATGCCGGATGAAGCGCAGGCGATCCCCAGCGGCGGGCAGGCGCGTGGCAGGGTGCGGGTGCCGTCTTCGAAGAGCCTCACCCATCGCTACCTCAATCTGGCACTGCTCGCCCGCCGGCCGTTGACCGTCGAGCGGCCGCTGCTGGCCGACGACACCCGCCTCTTCCTCGCCGCCCTCGCCCAGTGCGGCTGGAGCGTAGAGGAAGGTCCGGAGGAGGTCAGGCTCGCGCCGCCGCCGCCGCCGCCACCGCCACCGCCGGCGCGCGAAATCTTCTGCGGCAACGCAGGGACCATGCTGCGCTTCCTGATCGCCTCGCTGGCGGTGCTGCCGGGCCGCTGGCGCCTCGACGGGGTCGCGCGCCTTCGCGAGCGGCCGGTCGGGCCGCTGGTCGAGGCCCTGCGCCGGCTGGGGGCCGAGATCCACGACCTCGGTGCGGCGGGCCACGTGCCGCTCGAAATCGCCGGCGGCACGCTGCGCGGCGGTGCCACGCGGCTGGACGCCGGCGATTCCAGCCAGTTCCTGTCGGCCCTGTTGATGGCGGGGCTGGCGGCGCCGCGGCCCCTTACCGTCGCGGTCATGGCGCTCACCTCGGCCCCCTACGTCGAGCTCACCCTGGCAGCCGCCCGTCGCTGCGGCGGGCGCATCGAGTCGCTCCGGGACGAAGGCGAGGAGGGGCTGCGGTACCGCGTCCTTCCCGGGTTGTTCCCGCCGCCCCGCCTGCGCGTCGAAGGGGACGCCTCGGCGGCTTGCTATCCGGCGGCCGCCGCGGCGTTGACCGGCGGGCGGGTCGTGCTGCAGGGGCTCGCGGCCGAGTCGCCGCAAGGAGACCGGCGCTTCCTCGAGGTGCTGGCCCGCATGGGCGCGGAGGTGGCATCGAGCGGCGACGAGGTCGAAGTGCGCGGCGGCCGGCTGCAAGCCGTCGACGCCGATCTCTCGGACATGCCCGACCAGGTCCCGACCCTGGCTGCCCTGGCCCCGTTCGCCCACGGCACCACCCGCATCCGCAATGTCGCCCACCTGCGCCTCAAGGAGAGCGATCGCCTTGCGGCCATGGCCGGCGAGCTGCGCCGCCTGGGGGCGGCAGTCGAGGAAGGGGCGGACCGGCTCGACATCGCCGGCTCCTGGTGCGACACGCCGCCCCCGGGCGACCGGATCGCGGTCGACTCCCACGGCGATCACCGGATCGCCATGAGCCTTGCCCTGGTCGGCCTGCGCCGGCCAGGAGTGATCGTCCGCTCGCCGCAGGTCGTCGCGAAGTCCTATCCGGGTTTCTGGCAGGACTTCCTGGGACTCCTGGGCTGATGGCGGCCCATGTCGTTCATCCTGCCCTCATCGCCCTGGCGGCGGCGCCGCTGCCGGCGGCGCGGCTCACCGACCGCCAGCGCCTTGCCGTGCTGCTCGAAGGCGCCGCGCTGCTCTCGCTCTTGGAACGCGCCGGCTGGTGGCTGCCGCGAAGCTGGGAGGGCGCCGGCGTTGCGGCCGGCGGCCGGCTGGCGTTGCCGGGCGCGGCGGCGGCGCCGGGGCGCTCGCCGCGGCCGGCCCAAGAGCAGCTGCGCGATCTGTTGCTGCGGCTCTTCGGCGCCGCTGCCACCGATCCGGCCGCGCCGGCGGCGTCGAGCTGCGAGGCC
>DATKFK010000216.1:0-2362 GCA_035544375.1 Thermoanaerobaculia bacterium | reverse complement strand
GCGCATCGCCGCGGCGTTCGGCGTCGAGGTCTCGCTGCGCACCTTCTTCGAGGCACCGACCGTGGCGGCGCTGGCGGCGCGCATCGGCGCCCTCGCGGCCCGCCCCGGCGGCAGGCAGCGCGCCGCCGCTCCGCCGCTCCGGCCGGTGCGGCGCGACCGCCCGCTGCCGCTGTCTTTCGCCCAGCAGCGGCTCTGGTTCCTGCAGCAGCTGGCGCCGGCCAGCTCGACCTACAACATCTCGCGCCTCTACCGGCTCGATGCCGCCATGCGGCCGGCGGCCCTCGCCGCGGCGCTCGCCGCCCTGGTCGAGCGGCACGAGGTGCTGCGGACTCGCTATCTCAGGGTGGCCGGAGAGCCGGTGCAGTCGGTCGACGCCGCGGCCGCGGTGCCCCTGCCCGCGGTCGATCTCGTGGGGCTGCCGCCGGCGGTGCGCGAGGGCGAGGCGCGCCGCTTCGCGGCCGGGCTCTTCCGGCGGCCCTTCGACCTCGGCGCCGGCGGGCCGCTGCGCGCCGCGCTGGTGCGCCCGCGAGAGCGCGAGCACCTGCTGCTGCTCAGCCTCCATCACGTCGCCGCCGACGGCTGGTCGATGGCGGTCCTCGAGCGCGAGCTCGGCGCGCTCCATGCCGCGCTCGCCGCCGGCTGCCGGCCCGCCTTGCCGGCGCTGCCCATCCAGTACGGCGACTTCGCGGCCTGGCAGCGCGGCTGGCTCAAGCGGCCGGTCCTGCGGCCGCAGCTCGAGTTCTGGCGCGCCCGGCTCGCCGGCGCCCCGGAGCTGCTCGAGCTGCCGGCCGACCGGCCCCGCCCGGCGATGCAGAGCTTCCGCGGCGCCCTGGCGGCCAGGCCGCTGCCGCCGGCCGCGGCCGCCGCGCTCGCCGCCCTCGCCGGGCGCCAGGGCGTGACGCTGTTCATGGCGCTGCTCGCGGCCTGCGACCTCCTGCTCTACCGCTACACGGGGCAGTCCGACCTCCTGGTGGGGACGCCGATCGCCAACCGCGGCCGCGGCGAGCTCGAGGGGCTGATCGGGTTCTTTGTCAACATGCTGGTGCTGCGCGCCGACCTCGCCGGAGACCCGGAGGCGGCCACTCTCCTCGCCCGCCTGCGCGAGCTTGCGCTCGACGCCTATGCCCACCAGGACCTGCCCTTCGAGCGGCTGGTCGAGGATCTGCGCCCGGAACGCCACCTCGGCCACTCGCCGCTCTTCCAGGTCATGGTGGCGCTCGAAGAGGCGCCGCCCGCGCTCCCCGCACCGTTGCTGGCCGCTCCTTTCGCGGTCGCGACCCCCACCACCAAGTTCGACCTCACCCTCACCCTGGTCAAGACCGGCGCGGCGCTCGTGCTGCGCGCCGAATACAGCTCCGACCTCTTCGACGCCCCGACCGCCGAGCGGCTGCTCGGCCATGCCGCCAACCTGCTCGCGGCGCTGGCGGCGGCGCCGCCGGGCGCGCGCCTCTCGCAGCTGCCGCTGCTCGGGGCCGAGGAGCGGCGCGAGCTGCTCGCCGCCGGCAGGGGCGCCGCCACGCCCTATCCGCGCGAGCGCACGGTGCACGAGCTGGCGGCCGAGCAAGCAGCGCGCCGGCCGCACGCGGTGGCGCTCGCCCTGGGCGGCGAGTGCCTGACCTATGGCGAGCTCGGCCGCCAGGCCGGCCGGCTGGCGCGCCGCCTGCTGCAGCTCGGCGTCGGGCCGGAAGCGCTGGTCGGCGTCTATCTCGAGCGGTCGCTCGAGCTGGTGGTGGCGCTGCTCGGGGTGCTCGAGAGCGGCGCCGCCTACCTGCCGCTGGACGTGGCGTATCCGCCCGAGCGCCTGGCCCTTCTCCTGGACCGGAGCGGCACCCGGGTGGTGCTGACTCGCGAGGCGCTGCGCGGCAACCTGCCCCCATCCCGGCCGGCCGCGGGCACGCAGGTGATCTGCCTGGACGGCGAGGTGGGCGTCACCGCCGTGACCGCGTCGGCGCCGCCACCGTTCCGCGGCGACCCGGAGAGCCTCGCCTACGTGATGTTCACCTCCGGCTCGACCGGCGAGCCCAAGGGCGTGGCGGTGCCGCACCGCGGGGTCGTGCGGCTGGTGCGCGACACCGACTACCTGAGGTTCGGCCCCGAAGAGGTCTTCTTGCAGCTCGTTTCGGTCGCGTTCGACGTCGCGACCTTCGAGATCTGGGGTGCGCTGCTCAACGGCGGCCGGCTGGCGATCTTCCGCCCCGGGCCGGTCGCGCCTGCCGAGATCGAGCAGGCCCTCCGCGAGCAGGGCGTCACCGCCCTCTGGCTGACGGCGGGGCTCTTCAACCTGGTGGTCGATGCCGCCCCCGCCGCCCTGGACGGAGTGCGCCAGCTCCTCGCCGGCGGCGACGTGCTCTCGCCGGCGCAC
>DATKFK010000215.1:0-5778 GCA_035544375.1 Thermoanaerobaculia bacterium | reverse complement strand
GCGGAACGGCCTCGGCGGCGGCGATCGAGCGCACGATGAGCGCCGGCCTGGCCGCCGAGGACGCCGGCCGCTACCTCGCCGCCCGCGATCTCTACGCCCGCGCCCACCGCCTCGACCCGGCGGACCCGGTGCCGCTGCGCTACCTCGGCGAGCTGTACCGCCATCACCTCGGCGACTGGGCGGCGGCGCGCCGCACCTTCGAGCAGGTCCTCGCCATGCCCGCCGACCCGATCTCGCGAGCGGTGGCGCTGCACGGCCTGGGCAAGATGACCATCCACGCCGGCGACTTCGCACGCGGCCTGTCGCTGATCGAGCAGTCGGTCGCCACCTACCCCCTGCCGCTCGCCTATCGCAACCTGGCGGTCTACTGGAACTCGGAAGGCCAGGTCGAGAAGGCGCAGGGCTTTGCCGAGCAGGCGCTGGCGCTGGACCCCGACGATCCCTACACCCAGATCTTCGTCGCCGCCTTCATCGCCGAGGACGGCCGGCGCGAGGAGGCGCTGCGCATCGCCCACGCCAACGAGGACCTGCTTGCCGCCTCCTACAACCTGGCGGCGATCCACGCCCTGCTGGGCCATCGCGACGAGGCGCTGGCGCTGCTGCGCCGGCATTTCTACGACTACGAGCGTTTCGACGCGGTGCGCGCCAAGGAGATGAAGGAAGCCCGCGAGGACATCGTCTTCACCGCGCTCAAGCAGGACCCCCGGTTCATCGCCCTGACCGCCAAGGCCGAAACCGCCTCGCAGGCAGCGGCCGAGGCCAAGCTTCCCGTCCCGGTCCAGCCGATGCCCGGCGGCAAGGCAATGCCGTGATTGCCGCCGCGCGCGCCGCTTTTCGCGCCAGGCGGCTGCGGCTGCCCTTGCTCCTGGCAGCCGCCGCGTCGAGCCTGGCGCTGGGCCCGGGACGGGACCCGGCAGAGCCGCCGGGCGGCTTGCCGGCCGGCCGGCTGGGGGTGCCGCCGGCGGCCGCCGGCGCCGTTGCGCGCGGCGCCGTGGACGAAGCGGCGCTGCGCGCCATCGTCACGGAGCTGGCGGCCTGCGGCACCCGGCAGTCGCTATCCTCGTGGACCGATCCGCGGCGCGGCATCGGCTGCGGCCGCGACCACGTGCTGGCACGCTTCGCGGCGATCGCCCGCGCCGGCGGCGGGCGCCTGCAGGTGAGCGTCGACAGCTTCGCGGCGGAGAGCCCGCGCACCGGCGGCAAGCCGGCGCACCTCGAGAACGTGCTGGCCGTGCTGCCCGGCACGGACCCGGCCCTGGCCAAGACCGTATTCCTGGTCTCGGGACACTACGACTCGATGCCGAGCTCGGTCGTCGATCCCGTCGCGGATGCTCCCGGCGCGGACGACGACGCCTCGGGCGTGGCGGTGGCGATCGAGTGCGCCCGGCTGCTGGCCGGCGACCCGGGGAAGCGCTACCGGGCGACGCTGCTGTTCGCGGCGGTCTCCGGCGAGGAGCAGGGCCTGCTTGGCGGCACGCGGCTGCGGGACTATCTGAAGGCCAACGGTTATACCGTCGGCGGCTTCCTCGACAACGACATCGTCGGCGCCGACCTCGCGCCCGGGGGACCGCACCGGGTGCGCCTGTTCTCGGGCGGCGGCCCGGACGGCGTCGATTCGCCGTCACGCGACCTGGCGCGGACCGTCGAGGAGATCGCCGGCCGCGACGCCGTGCGCCTCGTCTTCCGGCTCGACCGCCTGGGGCGCGGCGGCGACCACCGGCCGTTCGTCGAGGCCGGTCTGCCCGCGGTGCGCTTCACCGAGCCGCTCGAGGACTACGCCCACGAGCATCAGACGCCGCGCGTCGAGGGCGGACGCGAGTACGGCGACCTGGTCAAGTTCATGGACTTCTCGTTCCTCGGCGACGTCGCCCGGATCAACGCCGAGACGCTGCGGCAGCTGGCGCTGGCGCCGGCGGCGCCGGTCGCGGTGACGGTTGCGGGGGGCGTGACGCCGAGCGCCCGCCTGGAGTGGACCGCGCCCGCGGACCCGGAGCGCGCCGGCTTCGAGGTGCTGTGGCGCGAGACCACCGACGCGCGCTGGTCGGTCCTCGAGACGCTGCCGCCCGCCGCCGAGGAGCACGGGCAGGCGCCGGCCGAAAGCACCGCCTCAGGCCGCCACGAGACGGTGCTCGCCGGCATCTCGACCGACAACCGCTTCTTCGCCGTGCGGGCGGCCGGCGCCAACGGCGCCCGCTCGCTGCCGGTCGCCGCGGTCCTCAAGCCGCCGCCGCCCAAGCCGCCGGCATAAAGAAAGCACAAAGACCGCTGACCGGGCGCAGGAAGCGCCCCGGTCGCGGGTTCCTTCCTGCAGACGAGTGGGTCTCCTTCACTGTCCTTCCCGTCCCCCTGGGCCCGTGCCCGGGGCGGTGTGCGCGAGGTCGGCGGACCCCGCGCTTCCCTCGCCGCCCCGGGCCCGGGCGCTTTTTTTTCCCGCCACTCCTCGCGAAGCCCCCACCCGGCGTACGGCGCATTCGAGGCGGGCCGGGTCTGGTAAGATACGGCGACTGCAAATTCACCGCGAGGCCGCCGGAGCACGGGCTCGGGTCGCGGGAGAACGACAGGAGAGTGGTGGATGGCATCCAATCAGGCATCGATGGCCCGGCGGCAGCGCGAGCGTGCGCGGATGCAGCAGGCGCAGGAGAAGCTGGCGAAGCGGCAGGAGCGGCGGGAGCAGAAGAAGGTCCCGACGGCGCGGGTCGACAACCCGCTCGAGGACCCGACCATCGACTGGAGCGGCGCGGTGCGCGAGGTGAAGCTCCCGGCCATTCCCGAAGAACCGACCCCCGCGGAGGACGAACCCGCCTGAGCTAGTGGACTGCTCGGTTCATTCGCTTGCTGGTCGCCGAGTCATCCTCTCGGCTGGTCGGTCAACGGCGGCGGCTCGGGCGGGTCCTCCTGCCGCCCGTCCCAAGGTAGGGCGTGCACCGTACGGTAGCGGCCCAGGACCACCTGGCCGGCCGGCAGGCCGCGCGGTTTGCCCACCTCCCCGCACGTCGTCAGGTGCACGGCCACCCGGCCGCCGCGGCGGGCCTTGGAATACCTTGCGGCGAGCGCCGCCGCGAAGCGCTCCGTCTCGCGCGGCAACCGGTCCAGGCCCTGCGGGTTGCGCACCACGACGTGCGAGCCCGACTCGCCGGCGACGTGCAGCCAGAAGTCGCGCGGCGCTCCCAGCGCGAGGCTCAGCACGTCGTTGTCGGCGGCCGTGCGCCCCACCAGCACGGTCATGCCGTCCGGCGAGACGAAGCGCCGGGCCACCGACCGGCCGCGCCACAGGCCGGCCTCCGGATCGGGGGGCGGCGGCGCCTGGCTGGATGGACGGCGAGGGCCCATGGCGGGACGAGTATAGCGACGCGGGCTTAGCTACGTGCACCCGTTTCATGGCCCAGAGCTGATGGTCAGAGCAATAAAATCAGCAGAGACGAAGGTTGGGAATCACGCCGCCCGGGGCATTTCGCCGCGGGTCCGGCACGCTCGAGCGGAGGGGCGAGAAAGATGGCGATCGCGGTTGGCGACAGGATTCCGGACGTCAAGGTCAAGACCATCACCGGCGAAGGGATTCGCGACGTCTCGACCGGCGAGCTCTGCCGGGGCAAGAGGGTCGTGCTGTTCGGGGTGCCCGGGGCCTATACCGGGACCTGCTCGACCAAGCACCTGCCCGGTTTCGTCGAGCTCGCGGACGAGATCAAGGCGCGGGGCGTCGACGTCGTGGCTTGCACGGCGGTCAACGACATCCACGTGCTGCGGGCCTGGGGGCGCGAGCACGGCACCGGCTCGAAGATCGAGCTGCTGGCCGACGGCAACGGCGAGCTGGCGCGCGCCATGGGGCTCGAGATCGATCTCAGCTCCGCCGGTCTCGGCACCCGCTCCAAGCGCTACGCCGCGATCGTCGAGGATGGCGTGATCCGCTACCTGGAGGTCGACGTCCCGGGCGAGGTCACCGGCAGCGGTGCGGCGGCCGTCCTGCGGGCGCTGTGAGCCGCCGGCGGGCAGGGACGGCCTGCCCGCCGGGGTTGATCGCGCTACTGGACGCCAATCGGCGCGCGACTGGGCGCCTATCGGCGCCAAGCGGCGGCCACTCGGCGCCAATCGGTGCCAGGCGGCGGCTACTCGGCGCCGACCGCCAGGTAGGTGCGCAGCTTCTCGTCCTCGAACTTCGCTTCGGCCGACGGCTCGCGGCTGGCGAGCGAGGCCAGGATGCCGACCACGAAGGCCGCGGTCATCGAGACGATGGCCGGATTCTTGATCGGGAACAGCGCCTCCTTCTTGTGCAGGACGTCGACCCATACCGTCGGGCTGATGACGATCAGCAACACCGAGAGGAAGGCGCCGGTCAGGATCGACCACACCGCGCCAGCGGTGGTGAAACGCTTCCACACGATCGACATCAGGAGCGCCGGGAAGTTGGCGCTGCACGCGACGGCGAAGGCCAGGCCGACCATGAAGGCGACGTTCTGGCCCTTGAACAGCACGCCCAAAAGCACCGCGACGATGCCGAACACCACGGTGGCCATCTTCGCCACCCGCACCTGCTCCTGCTCGGTCGCCACACCCTTCTTCACCACGTTGAGGTAGATGTCGTGCGACAGCGCCGAGGCGCCGGCCAGGGTGAGGCCCGCCACCACGGCCAGGATCGTGGCGAAGGCGACGGCCGCGATGAAGCCCAGGAACGCCGTGCCCCCCATCACCTCGGCAAGCAGCGGCGCCGCCATGTTGCCGCCCTTGTCGATCTTCGTGATGAGGTCGCGCCCGACCAGCACCGAGGCGCCGAAGCCGACGATCGGGATGATGATGTAGAAGTAGCCGATGAAGCCGGTGGCGTAGAGCACCGAGGTGCGCGCCGCCTTGGCGTCGGGAACGGTGTAGAAACGCATCAGGATGTGCGGCAGGCCGAGCAGCCCGAACATCAGGGCGAGGCCCAGCGAGATGGCGTCGATCTTGCCGGTGACCAGGCCGCCGGGCTCGAGCGCCTTCTGGCCGAGCTTCTGCGACACCGCCTGGTACAGGTCGCTGGGGCTGAAGCTGAACTGCGACAGCACCATCAGCGTGAGGACGGTGACGCCGCCCAAAAGCAGCACCGCCTTGATGATCTGCACCCAGGTGGTGGCGATCATGCCACCGAAGAGGACGTAGGCCAGCATCACCGCGCCGACGATCAGCTCGGCGTACACGTAGTCGATGCCGAACATCAGCTTGATGAGGCTGCCCGCTCCCACCATCTGGGCGATGGTGTAGAGCAGCACCGTGAGGATGCCGCCGATCGCCGCGGCGATGCGCACCGGCGTCTGGCGCAGCCGGAAGGCCACGACGTCGGCAAACGTGTACTTGCCGAGGTTGCGCAGCGGCCCGGCGATCAGGAACATCAGGGCCGGCCAGCCCACCAGCCAGCCGGTCGCATAGATCATGCCGTCGTAGCCCTTCAGCGCCACCATGCCGGCGATGCCGAGGAAGGAGGCGGCGCTCATGTAGTCGCCGGACAGGGCGAGGCCGTTCTGGAAGGCGCTCACCGTGCGGCCGGCGGCATAGAACTCCTTCGTCGAGCGGGTGCGCTTGGCGGCCCAGTAGGTGATGTACAACGTGATCGCGACGATCAGGAAGAAGAAGATGATGGCGGAATTGTTCCGCTGGCCTATCACGGTCTGCGCGGCGGTTTGCGCGGCTTGCATGTCGGTTCCTCCTCGCTACTTCTTCATCTCTTCGACGAGGCGGCTCACCTCGACGTCATGGACGCGGTTCGCCCAGATGACGTAGATGAAGGTGAGCACCCAGGCGGCCACGATG
>DATKFK010000214.1:0-3873 GCA_035544375.1 Thermoanaerobaculia bacterium | reverse complement strand
CGGCGGTGACGATCCGTGTCTCGTGGTCGAAGGCCGGGTGGCCGAAGAGCGGACGCTCCGGCGCGAGATCCTTGCTGACGCCCAGGGCGACGCCCGAATAGCCGCCGCCGCCGTGCCAGTACCACCAGTAGCCCGGCGCATCGTGCACCTCCGGCGGCAGCTGCTCGGGCTTGCTCTTGATCTCTTGCAGGCAGACGACCTGCGGCCGGTCGCGGCCGAGCCATTCCAGGAACTGGCTGGCGCGCGCCCGCAGCCCGTTGACGTTCCACGTCGCCAGGGTCAGTGACATGGCCGGCAATCATAGCGCCACGGGACGCCGGCCGCCGGACGATCAGAGGCCGCTGTCGCCGGCCGCCGGACCCTCAGCGCGGCGGCTGTCCCGCGCCTCACCCCTGCAGCCAGTCGCGCGGGTGCAGGAACTCCCGTTCCAGGCGTTCCTCGGGCGAGCCGGGCTCGGGCCGCCAGCCATAGTGCCAGCGCACCAGCGGGGGCAGTGACATCAGGATCGACTCGGCGCGCCCCCCGGACTGGAGGCCGAAGAGGGTGCCGCGGTCGTAGAGCAGGTTGAACTCGACGTACCGGCTGCGGCGATAGAGCTGGAACTGGCGTTCGCGATCGCCGAACGGCGTGAGGCGGCGGCGCTCCAGGATCGGCAGGTAGGCGGCCAGGAAGGTGTCGCCGACGCTGCGCAGGAAATCGAAACAGCGCGGAAAGCCCCACTCCATGAGGTCGTCGAAAAAGAGGCCGCCGACGCCGCGAGACTCGCCGCGGTGGCGAAGATAGAAGTAGTCGTCGCACCAACGCTTGAAGCGCGGATACACGTCCGGGCCGAAGGGCTCGCAAGCCTCGCTCGCACGTAGGTGCCAGGAGCGCGCGTCCTCCTCGAAGGGGTAATACGGCGTCAGATCGAAGCCGCCGCCGAACCACCACACCGCGTGGTCTCCCGCCCAGGCCTTCTCGGCCGCAAAGAAGCGGACGTTCATGTGCGTCGTCGGCACGAACGGGTTCTGCGGGTGCAGGACCACCGAGACCCCGGTCGCCTCGAAGCCCCGGCCGGCCAGGTCCGGCCGGTGCGCGGTCGCCGCCGCCGGCAGGCCCGAGCCATGGATGCGCGAGAAGCCGACGCCCGCCTGCTCGAACACGGCGCCGTCCCGCAGCACGCGCGACCGCCCACCGCCTCCGGCCGCCCGTTCCCAGCGGTCCTCGGCGAAGCGCTGCCGGCCGTCCACCTGTTCGAGGGACGAGCAAATCCGATCCTGCAACTCGAGCAGGTATGCGTTCACCGCCTGCGGATCGGGCTCGTCGCTCATGCCGGTAGGCAGTCTACCGCGGCCAGGCGGACGGCTGGCAGACGGCGCGTCGGCGCTGCCGGCGGGCTCCAATCGAGCCCAATCGAGCAACGATCTATGCGTGATCTTCGGCGCGGATCGGGAAGAGCTCGGCCTGCCGCTTGTCCTCGGCCGAGATCGGGACGCGGTAGTCGCCGGTCCAGCACGCGGTGCAATAGCTGTCGCGCGGGCCGCTGACCGACGCCAGCAAGCCGTCGAGCGACAGGTAGGCCAGGCTGTCGGCCTCGACGAAGCGGCGGATCTCCTCGACGCTGTGGTCCGATGCGATCAGCTCGCCCCGGGTCGGGGTGTCGATGCCGTAGTGACAGGGCCACTGGGTGGGCGGCGCCGAGATGCGGACGTGGACCTCGGCGGCGCCGGCGTCGCGCACCATGCGCACGATCTTGCGCGAGGTCGTGCCGCGCACGATCGAGTCGTCGACCAGCACCACCCGCTTGCCGGCGATCAGCTCCCGGATCGGGTTGAGCTTGACCTTGACGCCGAAGTGGCGGATCGACTGCTTGGGCTCGATGAAGGTCCGCCCCACGTAGTGATTGCGGATCAGCCCGAACTCGAGCGGCAGGCCCGACTCGCGGCTGTAGCCCAGCGCGGCGAACAGCCCGCTGTCCGGCACCGGCACCACGATGTCCGCGGCGGCCGGCGCCTCCCGCGCCAGCCGGGCCCCCATCTGCAAGCGGGTCTGCGACACCGAGTCGCCGAACACCTTGCTGTCCGGACGCGCGAAGTAGACGTGCTCGAAGATGCAGCGCGCCGGCTCGGGGGTGCGCTCCAGGCGGTAGCTCTCGACCTTGCCGCCGCGCGCCACCGCCACCTCGCCCAGGCCGAGCTCGCGCACCGGCCGCGCCTCGAGCAGGTCGAAGGCGCAGCTCTCGGAGGCGAAGCAGGCGGCGCCGTTGAGGTCGCCGATGACCAGCGGCCGGAAGCCGTTGGGGTCCCGCGCCGCGATCAGGCAGTCGTTGGTGATCAGCAGCAGCGAGTAGGCGCCGCGCACCTTCTCCAAGGCGAGGATGAAGGACTCCACCACGTCGCGCCGCGGCTCCCGGGCCATCAGGTGCAGGATGACCTCGGTGTCGCTGGTGGTCTGGAAGATGGAGCCCTCCTGCTCGAGACGCTGCCGGATCTCGACGGCGTTGGTGAGATTGCCGTTGTGGATGATGCCGAGCGGCCCCATCGAGGTCTTGACCACGATCGGCTGGGCGTTGGCGATGACGCTGGTGCCGGAGGTCGAGTAGCGCGTATGGCCCATGGCGCGGTTGCCGGGCAGCCGGACGAGCACCTTCTCCTTGAAGATGTCCGAGACGTGCCCCATGCCGCGCTCGACGTGCAGCTGGGAGCCGTCCCAGGACACGATCCCGGCGCTCTCCTGCCCCCGGTGTTGCAGCGCGTACAGACCGAGGTAGGTCAGGTTCGCCGCGTCGTCACAGCCTTCGATGCCGAAGATTCCGCACATGGTCGTCGGTCAGGGTCGGGACGTGATCGCTGATTCGCACCTCTCGTAACGATCTCGGCGCCGCCAATATTCTCGGCCCTTGGCAGGCTGCTGAAAAATCCCGCACGCCGCGCTTCGCCCTACGGGTTGCGGCGGCGCGGGGTCGTCTGCGGCGTTGCCGCTCCTCGACGATGTCCGGGCATCGCCTGTGTCGCGGCGCCTGGCATCCGACCCCGCGGCGCTCGGCCGCGGCCCACGCCAGTCGCGGCACTCCCGGCAGGTCGCAACGCGACGCACGGGCTTTTTCAGCAGCCTGCTAGCGCCGCCGCTCAGAGACCCAGGGCCCGCGGCAGGGCGGTGGCCCAGGTCCGGCGCAGGGCCGCGACCGGCGCCCGCAGCAGCTCGCCGCCGCTCCTGACCGCCAGCGCGTCGCCGCCGGCCGTGCCGATCTCGGCGGCCGGCACCCCGGCCTCCTCCGCCTCGCGCAACACCCTGTCGACCGCTTCCGGGCGGCAGGCGACCAGCGCCCGCGCCTGCGTCTCCGAGAAGAGGTCGGCGCCGGCCAGTCCGACCCCTTCGAGGTCCACCGCGGCGCCCAGCCCGCGGCCGAAGCACGCCTCGGCCAGCGCCACCGCGAAGCCGCCTTCGGCCAGGTCGTGCGCGGTGGTCACCAGGCCGCGGCTGACCAGCCGGCGCAGCAGCCGCGCCAGCCGCAGCTCGGCGTCGAGGTCCACCGCCGGCGGCCGCCCCTGCTCGATACCGTAGAGCAGCCGCAGGTAGGCCGAGCCGCCGTGCTCGCCGTGGTCGCGCCCCAAAAGCACGACGCGGTCGCCGGCGGTGGTGAAGTGCGCCACGGGCAGGTGGGCCACGCTGGGGACCAGCCCCACCATCGCCACCGTCGGCGTGGGATGGATCGAGACCCCCTCGGTTTCGTTGTAGAACGACACGTTGCCCGAGATGACCGGCACGCCGAAGGCGCGGCAGGCCGCCGATATGCCGCGCACCGCTTCGGCAAATTGCCAGGTGATCACCGGGTTTTCAGGGTTGCCGAAGTTGAGGCAATCCGTCAGCCCCACCGGTTCGGCGCCGGCGCAA
>DATKFK010000213.1:0-4673 GCA_035544375.1 Thermoanaerobaculia bacterium | reverse complement strand
CGAGCGCCACCAGCTGGTGGTGGAGTGGAACGACACGGCCGCCGCGTACGGCGGGGGTCCCTGCCTGCACGACCTGGTGGCGGCGCAGGCGGCGCGGACGCCGGAGGCGCCGGCGGTGCGCTGCGCGGCGGTCGGGGGCGGGCCGGAGGGCGGGAGCGGCCTGACCTACCGCCAGCTCGACGAGGCGAGCAACCGCCTGGCGCACTGGCTGCGCGCCCACGGCGTGGCGGCCGAGTCGGTGGTGGGGGTGCTGCTCGAGCGTTCGCTCGAGATGATGGTGGCGCTGCTCGGGGTGCTCAAGGCGGGGGGCGCCTACCTGCCGCTCGATCCGTCGTATCCCGCCGAGCGGCTGCGGTTCTTCGTGGCGGACGCGGCGCCGGCGCTGGTGCTGTCGGCGAGCGGTCTCGCGGCGCGGGTGCCGGCGGGGCCGCGGCTGGCGCTGCTCGACGCCGACTGGCCGGAGATCGCGGCGGCGAGCGCCGCGCCGCCGGCGCCGGCCGCGGGTCCCGACAACCTGGCCTACGTGATCTACACCTCGGGCTCGACCGGCCGGCCCAAGGGCGCCATGAACTCCCATCGCGGCATCGTCAACCGCATCCTCTGGATGCAGGCGGCCTACCGTCTCGACGCTGGCGACCGGGTGCTGCAGAAGACGCCCTTCAGCTTCGACGTTTCGGTCTGGGAGCTGTTCTGGCCGCTGGCGCTGGGAGCGCGCCTGGTGATGGCCATGCCGGGCGGCCACCGCGATCCGGCCTACCTGGTCGCCGCCATCGACCGCGAGCGCATCACGACGCTGCATTTCGTGCCCTCGATGCTGCGGGCCTGGCTCGACGCCGACGGGGTCGAGCGGTGCGTTTCGCTGCGGCGGGTGATGGCGAGCGGCGAGGAGCTGCCGGCCGACCTCGTGGCGCGCTTCCACGCGCTCCTCGGTGGTGCCGCGCTGCACAACCTCTACGGCCCCACCGAAGCCGCCGTGGACGTCACCGCCTGGCCCTGCCCGCCGGACCCGGCCGCGGCCCGCGTGCCGATCGGCCGTCCCATCGGCAATCTGCGGACCCACCTGCTGGACCCCGGCGGACAGCTCGTCACCGCCGGCGTGGCGGGCGAGCTGCACCTCGGCGGCGTGGGCGTGGGCCGCGGCTACCTGCGCCGTCCGGAGCTGACGGCGGCGCGTTTCGTGCCCGATCCCTTCGCTGCGGAACCGGGCGGCCGGCTGTACCGCACCGGCGACCTGGCCACCGTGCGGCCGGACGGCGCCATCGTTTTCCTGGGCAGGAACGATCACCAGGTCAAGCTGCGCGGCTTCCGCATCGAGCTGGGCGAGATCGAGGCGGTGCTGCGCGATGTGCCCGGGGTGGCGGACGCCGTGGCGCTGGCGCGGCCCCGCGCCGGCGGCGATCCGGCGCTGATCGCCTACTTCGTGGCCGCGCCCGGGTTGCCGCCGCGGGAGGAGGAACTGCGCGACGCGCTGTCGCGGCAGCTGCCCGACCACATGGTGCCCTCGGCCTTCGTCCTGTTGCCGGCCCTGCCGCTCACTCCGAGCGGCAAGCTCGACCGCGCAGCCCTGCCCGATCCGGGTGTCGGTTCCCGGCCGGCGCGAGCGATCGTGGCGCCTCGCGACGAGGTGGAGATGCTGCTCGTCGAGCTCTGGGAAGACCTGCTCGAGCTGCGGCCGATCGGCGTTCGCGACGACTTCTTCGCCCTGGGCGGCCATTCCCTGCTGGCCCTTCGCCTGCTCGGCGGCATCCAGAGGCTCTTCGGCCTCGATCTGCAGCTTGCCACCTTGCTCGAAGCGTCGACGGTGGAGCAGATCGGCCGGCTGGTGCGCGCCGGGGATCGGCCGCGCCGGCGCCCGCTCGTGGTGCCGCTCCGGGCGCATGGCTCCGGGACGCCGCTCTTTTGCGTGCATCCGGTCGGCGGACACGTCCTCTGCTACCTGCCGCTGGCGCGCCATGCCGCCCTCGCGCGGCCGGTCCACGGCATCCAGTCGCCGGAGCCGTCCGCGCTGCCGGCGGGCTGGTCCGTCGAGGCGATGGCGGAGACCTACTGCGCCGCCATGCGCGAGGTCCAGCCCCAGGGACCCTACCTCCTGGCCGGCTGGTCACTCGGCGGCCTGGTCGCTTTCGAGATGGCACGGCAGCTCGTCGCGGCGGGGAGCAAGGTGGCGTTGCTGGCGATGCTCGACGTCGCGGCCCCGGGACGGCGTCTCGATGCGGCCGGCGATCCGGCGAGCGAGCTCCTCCACTTCATCCACGACCTCCGCGGCATGGCGGGCCTCGCGCCGCCCGCAGGCGGCGAGCCGGCGACGCTGCCGGCGACCCTCGACTCCCTGCTGGACAGCGAGCACGTCCGGGCCGCGCTGCCGCCCGAGGTGGGGGTCGGCCGGGTGCGCGAGCTGTTCTCCCTGTTCAGCGCCAACCGCCGCGCCCTGGCCGCCTATCGGCCGCTCTCCTACGCCGGGCGCCTGGTGCTCGTCCGCGCCGCGGCCACCGCCGCCGAGGAGGCCCCCGGCAGGTTTCACCGCTGGCGCGAGCTGGCGGCGGGAGGCGCCGAGATCCATGTCCTGGCCGGCGACCATTATTCGCTGCTGCAGCCGGCCGGGGTGAACGCCCTGGCCGGGCTCCTGGCCAGCCGCATCGACCGCGCCCTGGCGGCCGGTCTCGCGTCAGCCGGCTAGCGAGGTGGGATCGGGGCTCGTGGCTGGGCATCCTCCTCGTGGAGCATGGCGATCAACAGGGAACGGACCTCTTCGTCGGAGAGGCGGGCCACCTCGGCCGCCGCCAGCGCCTCGGCATCCGGCCCGCCGGTCCACGCGGCGCTGATGCGCTCGATCGGCTCGAGGGCGGCGGCGGCCGGCTCGCCGCCCGCGCGCGCCAGCGCCGCGGCCAGCGCCTGAACCGTCGGAGCGGCGAAGAGGCTGGCGACCGGCAGCTCGACGCCGAAGGCGTCGCGCACCCGCGACAGCAGCACGGTGCCGAGCAGCGAATGGCCGCCGAGGTCGAAGAAGTTGGCGTCGGCAGAGACCTGCTCCTTGCCGAGCAGCTCGGCAAAGAGCGCGCCCAGCCGCTCCTCGGCGGCGCCGCGCGGCGGCACCGGCTCCTCGCCGGCCACGGCGCGGCGGCGGCCCCCGTCGCGGCCGGCGGCGATCCGGCGCTCGATCGCGTGTGCATCGGCAAGCTCGGCGGCGATGCGCGGCAGCAGGCGCGAGCGGGCCAGCCCCCTGCCGCCGCCGTCCGCCGCCGGCGGCCCGGCGGTGCCGGAGCCATTGCCTGGCGCCAGGCTCCCGGGCAGCGGCGCTGCCGGGGCGACGGCGGCCGGCTGGGCGGCGGCCGGACCGGCAGCCGGCCGCAGTCCCTTCGCCCGCTCGACCGGGATGCGGAACACGACCCCGCCGTCCGCTCCGGCGCTCGCCTCGGCGGCTCCCGGGATGCTGCGCAGGAACTCGAAGACCGGCTGGTTCCTGGGCGTCGGCACGGCGGGCACGGCGAGGTGCCGCAGGCCGCGCGCCGCCGCCTCTTCGCCCAGCGCCGACAGCACGCGGTGCTCGACGCCGCGGCCCAGCACGCGGCAGCTGAGCAGCAGGGTCTCGATCTCCAGCGCCTCGCCGCGGGGGGCGAACAGGGCGAGGCCGGCCAGCCCATAGTCGCCGAAGCGGTCGCGCACCTCGACCAGCCGGCAGGCGAGCGCGCCGTCCGCGAGCAGCCGCTGGATCTCTCCCTCGGTGCGGCGAACGGTCGTGGCATTGAACTGGTTGGTGCGCTGCGTCAGCTGGGCGGCGCGCGCCAGCCGGTCCGGCGTCGCCGACTCCGGCGCCAGGGGCAGCACCGTCACCGCCAGCTCGAGCCCGGCCAGGAACTCGGCGAAGCTCGCGGCGCGCCGGCGGTGGCGCTCGCGCTCGGCCGCCTGGCGGTACGAGTCGGCGCGCCGGCGGTCCTCGGCCGTGGTGCGCAGCCGGTCGCAGGCCCAGAAGTGTTGCAGCGTGCGGGGGATCTCCCGCCCGTCCGCCGGCAGCTCTAGCACCGTCACCTCCGGGCATCCCGCCCGCACCTCGGCGCACTCGATCGGGCTGTCGTCGATCAGCACGAAGCTGTCGAGACCCAGGCCGAGCTCGGCGGCCAGGCCGCGCAGGCTCGCCGATTTCGGCGACCAGTCGATGCGGTGGGCGGCCAGGTGCGCGCGCCGCAGCGGGAAATCGGGCCGCCGGTCGAAGGTGCCGAAGACGTCCGCCTCCTGGTTCTTGCTGCACAGGCACAGCAGCATGCCGGCCTGCCGCTGGGCCACCGCCCACTCCTGCAGGCGCCGGCGGCCGGCGTCGAGCACCACTCCCTCCGGACCGTCCTCGGCGCAGACGCCCTGCCACAGCGTCTGGTCGCAGTCCAGCGCCAGGACCTTGGCCGGCGGATTGGCGAGAGCGTGGAGCTTGCGGGCGACGAGCGTTCCCAGGGCGGCGAAGCCTGCCGGGGAATAGGGGACGTGGCCGATCCGGTCGGCATAGGGATCGTGCAGGGGTTCGACCGGGTAGAGGTCCGCGAGCTCATGGGCCGGCGTCACGACCAGGTTGACGGTCGCGCTCGCCGCCGCCGCGAGGCGCGCCTCGAGCCGTGCCGCGAGCGCGGCGAAGGGGGCGACGGCGGCGGCGGCCGGCGAAGCCGGGCAGACGAACACCAGGAGCG
>DATKFK010000212.1:0-3187 GCA_035544375.1 Thermoanaerobaculia bacterium | reverse complement strand
CGGGCCCGGGCGGCAGGACAGCGGCGGGTCCGGGCGGCAGGGCCGCGGGAGCGGTGGCAACCGGGTGGCCGGCCGCCGCGGCAACTGCTGGGATGGCCTCGGCGTCACCGGTGCGGCCAGGTGCAGCCGCCGGGCTTTGGCTGGCCTCCGGCGAGCGGACCGGCGCCGGCTCTCCGGCGCGGTGCCAGCCGAGGCCGCTGGCGTGCGGGTTGACCTCCCTACCCCAGGTCAGCTCTTGCAGCGCCTGGCGTGGGACGTCGAGCCGCAGCGGCCGGTAGCTCAAGATCCCGGTGCGGCGCGACTCGAGGTCCCCGAGCCATTGCATCCGCTCTTCCATCACCGGCCAGTCGCCGCGAAAGGCGCCGCAGGCGGTGCACTCCGCCGCCCAGTAGGCGTACTCGACGGTCTTGCTGAAGCGCCACCGGAGCACGGTCAGGCGGTGGTCGCCGCCGGCACGCCACAGGGCGATGGCCGCCTGCAGCGCGGGGATGAGCGAGTCCGGGATCCTGGCGAGCTCGAGGAGCTGTTGATAGTAGGTCCAGTCCGGCAGCGACCAATCGGCGACGTCGCGGTCGGGGAAGACGATGCCGGTCACCGTGTCGAGCGCGGCGCGGCAGCGCCAGCACTCGTCCTTCATGGTCTCCAATCCGACGGTCTGCATGCCTTCCACGGGTCCGCGGTAGACGAGCTCGCGGGACCAGAAGTCCCGGATGGCGCGGGACAGGGGCGCTCGCCAGTTGAGCGCCGGCGCGGCGATGTATTCCTCGCCTCGCCCGGAAGGCGCGCAGCCGAGGCACAGGAACCGCGGGTGAGGGAAGTCGACGTGCTCCCGCACCCAGCCGTCGGGATCGTCCTCGTGCTGGTAGAGGAGCAGCAAGCTGGCGCCGCGGGTCATGACGTGATCGACGAGCGCGGCCAGGTCGCGCTCGACGGCGGCGTCCTTCGGTGCTTGCGGCGGGGCTACGACGACGGCGAGGTAAGGGGCGCGATGACCTCTGTTGGCTTCGCTGGCTCGGCTGGCTTCGCTGGCTCTGCCGGCTCCCTTGGCGTTGCTGGCTCCCTGGGCGTCGTCGCCGCCGGCGGCGAAGCGGAAGGCATGGCGGGCCTGGATGCTGCCGCGCGCCGGCAGCCACTGCCGGGGGAGGCGCGGCCAACCGACGGGCAGGGCTTGCTGGACTGCCGCGTCAACGGCGGCAAGGAATCGGCTTTCCATCTCGACCTCCTCGTGGAGCGGTGGGCCCGCATCGGCGGCGCCCTTCATGGATATAGACGGAAAACGGGGAGGAGATCGGTGCAGCCTGGCGCGGTGCCGCGCGTATCTGAGGTCCGGCGCGGAGGACCCGTAGCGATGCCTTCAGAGCAGGTACTACGGTAGGTGAGAGAAAGGGTATATTCAAACCTGGGAATCACCGCTCATGGAACCTCGCGACGTAAGCGGCAAGCCGCGCCGGTCCAATGCTGAAGACAACGAGTTTCGGCGTCTCTTCGGAGAGCTGTACCCTCGAGTCACTCGCTACTTTGGCCAGCATGGCTTCTCCGCAGAAGAGGCGCAAGATCTTGCGCAAGAGACGTTTCTCCGCGCCTATGTGGGATTCAAGGACTTCCGCGGTGATGCGGCGCCGGCAACCTGGCTTTTCATGATCGCTCGGACCACGGCGCTCAACGAGATCCGGAAGCGCAGCGCTGCAAAACGGCTGGGCCGAGAGGTTTCTCTAGATGCAGACTTGCCAGAGCAACTCGGGCCAGCAGCCTGGGCATCTGAGATGGCCGCGGTTCGGCGAGCTCCGGCTCGCGATCGACCGCCTGTTCAGGTTCCGGCGCGACACCCACTACGCTAGTCTCAACCTCGGTGGCAACGGACCGCATGCCCGGTACGGAGTCTGCTGCGCCACATTCGCGCTCAGTCATTGGCTCCCGTTTCACACTTGCTTCGCTGGGGATTCGATCCTTGCTTGCTTCGATGCGAGCGGCCACCGTGCATTGACGCGCGAGGGCGCGTTAGATCGCTTTGCCACCGGCGAGGATCTCAGCCGCTTGGCAGTTCTCAGGTTCGAGAACTTTCTGCGTCGCCAGCGAATTCGCCCCGACCTGGTGGCTATGCGCGCTCGGATTGAAGGACCCGAGACCATGATCGAACTTCACCTCCATGGTCCCGTGACAAGGAACCAGATCTCCGAGGTACGCATGCCGAGGGACCGCTACGAGCAGCTCTCCGGCCTGTCCGAGGAACTCGCTCGCGATCCCAGCTCCTTGGCCCGCGAGCTCGACCCAGCACGTGCATTCGATCAGTTAAGGAAGGCTTTGGTGCGCCACCAGATACCGTTGGTCCAAGGACATCATTGAGTGAGTGTTGAGGTCTGGGCCATCAAAGCTGCTGCTGGCGAGGCGATCTTGCGCAGCGCCCGAAAATGGTCGCTTCTAGCACTCGACTCCGGGTGGCAAGCTACTCCCTTGCCAAAGGGTGAGGAAGTGTTGCGCTGGGCTCAAACGGGTTCGCCCCTCCCGGTTGGTAAGAGCTACAGGAATCTCGAGGAGGCGATCGGCGACGTGCGGGAAGCATGCCTTGCAGTTCTCGCCGAGTCCTTTGGTTCAAAAAGTGGCGATGGCGCTGCATCTCGTGGTCCGCGCGGGCGCCAGGATCATGCGCGATCGGCGCGCAATGCATTCCTGGCCCGCTTGTTGCGGCACCCCAGGCAGGGAGACAGAGCCGGCATTTTCGCGTCGATCATCGAAGCCAACTGCGGGCGCTTGGAGCGGTACTTTGACAGCCTTGGGTTCTCAGGGACTAGATCGCTGCCGCTGATCGCAGAGGTCTTCGCTCGCCTCTCTGAAAGCGAAGGCCGGTGGCCTGGCCAGCTAGAGCTAGATGCCGAGCTCTTTAGATTGGCCTATGAGGTTTACGGTGAGCTCGCCCGCCCACCTGCGCGCCCTCGGGCAGGCCGGATGGCCGCAGGCATTGCTCGGAGCCTGGCGGTGCGCGAACGGCGGCTGACGGAGCGACTCGCGATGCGTATCGAGATCCTACAGGAAAGGGCTCTAGCCGTGCTGGTAGCTTGGACTGATCTCGACCTGGGCTATAAGGACATCGAAGTTATGCTGGGCTTCTCCCCTGAGGAGACGGCGCGGCTCGCGGCTGAGGCCGCCCGGAGCATCGGCATGACGAAAGAGTTGCTCCGGGCTCACCTGT
>DATKFK010000211.1:0-2184 GCA_035544375.1 Thermoanaerobaculia bacterium | reverse complement strand
CTGGCGCGCTGGCGGAGCGACGGGGTGCTGGCGTTCGCGGGCCGCGCCGACGGTCAGGTGAAGCTGCGGGGCGTGCGGATCGAGCCGGGGGAGATCGAGGCGGCGCTGCTGTCGCAGGGAGCGGTGACCTCGGCGGCGGTGGTGGTGCGGGAGGATCGCCTGGTGGCGTATCTGGTGGGCCGGCCCGTGCCGTCCGCGGCGCTGCGCGAGCATCTGGCTGCCCGCCTCCCGGCTTCGCTCGTGCCGTCGAGCTACGTGTGGCTACCAGCGCTGCCGCGAACCTCGAGCGGGAAGCTGGACCGCGGCGCGCTGCCGGCGCCGGTGATCGAGAGCGAGGCCTATGCGGCGCCCGAAGGGGCGGTTGAGGAGCTTCTGGCGGAGCTCTGGCGCGATCTGCTGGGGGTGGCGCGGGTCGGGCGCCACGACAACTTCTTCGACTTGGGCGGCCATTCGCTGCTGGCGACGCGGTTGGTGTCGCGGGTGCGGAGCGTGCTGGGGGTGGCGCTCGCGCTGCGGTCTCTGTTCGAGCGTCCGACGGTGGCGGGCCTTGCGGGTCTGGTGTCGGGCGCCTCGCGCGCCGAGGACGCGCCGCTGGTGGCGGGTGCTCGTCCGGCGACATTGCCGCTGTCCTATGCGCAGCAGCGTCTGTGGTTCGTGGAGCAGCTGGAGGGCGGGAGCTACACGGTTCCGCTGGGCCTGCGCCTCACCGGCCGGCTCGATGTCGAGGCGCTGCGCCAGGCGCTCGCCGACGTCGTTGCACGCCACGAGGCGCTGCGGACGGTGTTCCCGGCGGCGTCGGGGGAGGCGGTGCAGTCGATCCGCCCGGCGTCGGACTTCGTGCTGACGGAAGAGACGATAGCGCCGGCAGCGCTGGCGGATCGGCTCGCGGCGCTGTCGCGGCATCGCTTCGATCTCGCGCAGGAGCTGCCGGTGAAGGCGGTGGTGCTGCGGCTTGCGGCGGAGGATCACGTTGTGGCGCTGGTGGTGCACCACATCGCGTTCGACGGCTGGTCGTCGTCGATCCTGCTGCGGGAGCTGGACGCGCTCTACCGGCGGCACGCGCTGGGCGAGGAGGTGGCGCTGCCGGCGCTTCCGGTGCAGTACGCGGACTACGCGCTGTGGCAGCGGGCGCAGGCGGAAGAGGGGATCGACTATTGGCGCGACGCGCTGTCGGGTGCGCCCGAGGCGCTGTCGCTGCCGACGGATCACGCGCGCGGCCAGGGCCGTGGGCACGCCGGCCGGCTTGCGCTGCGACTCGATGGCTCGCTGGTGTCGTCGCTGAAGTCGCTGGCGCGGCGGGAGGGGGTGACGCTGTTCATGGTGCTGCAGACGGGTCTGGCTGCGGTGCTGGGGCGGTGGAGCGGGTCGGACGACATCGTGCTGGGGACGCCGGTGGCGAACCGTCCGCGGGCCGAGATCGAGGGGTTGATCGGCTTCTTCGTGAACACGCTGGTGCTGCGGACGCGTCTCTCGGGTGACCCGAGCGTGCGCGAGCTGCTGTCTCGGGTTCGGGAGAGCGCGCTCGGCGCCTACGCGCATCAAGGGGTTCCGTTCGAGCGGTTGGTGGAGGCGCTGCAGCCGGTGCGGAGCCTGGACCGGAGCCCGCTGTTCCAGGTGATGCTGGCGCTGCAGAACGCGCCCTTGGCGACGCCGTCGCTGCCGGGGCTGGCGGTGAGCGCGGTACCGTTCGGCGCGGGCACGGCGAAGTACGAGCTGACGCTGTCGCTGGCGGAGACGGGGGAGGGGCTGTCGGGGGAGCTGGAATACGACGCGTCGCTGTTCGCGGCAGCGACGGCGGCACGGCTGCTGTCGCATCTGGAGCGGGTGCTGCGGGGGATGGCGTCGTCGCCGGAGGCGCGGATGTCGGCGCTGCCGCTGCTGTCGGCGGCGGAGCGCGAGGAGATCGTGGCGCGGTGGAACGAGACGGCGGAACCGATCCCGGACGCAACGCTGCCGGCTCTCTTTGTGCAGCAGGCCTTGCGGACGCCGGAGGCGGTGGCGGTGTCGTGCGGCGGGCGTGAGCTGAGCTACGGGGAGCTGGATGCCTGGTCGAACCGTCTGGCGCGCCGGCTGATCGGTCTGGGCGTGGGTCCTGAGAGGGTAGTGGGCCTGGCGCTGGATCGCTCGGTGGAGCTGGTGGTGGGCATCCTGGCGGTGCTGAAGGCGGGTGGCGGCTACCTGCCG
>DATKFK010000210.1:0-8435 GCA_035544375.1 Thermoanaerobaculia bacterium | reverse complement strand
GCCGGCCAGCCGCCGCTCGAGATCGAGATCCTGGACCGCGACGGCAAGCTGATCCACGCCTACACCGCCGCCAAGCCAGGCGCCGCCGGCGCGGGTGGCGAGGCGGCCGCCCCGGCGAAGCCCGCTCCGGCCGCCACCCCGGCGAAGCCCGCCCCAGCCGCCGCCCCGGCGAAGGCCGCGGGAGCCCCGGCCGGGACGGCGGCCGCGGCGGCCGTCGCCGCATCCGAAGGTCCCGGCGAGAGCGAATCCGAGGCCGCGTCGGCGGGCGGCGAGAGCGGCGAGGGCGGCGAGGGCGAGAAGCCGGCGCTCGACTCGGAGCTCGAGGCCCCCAAGGAGCCCAAGCCGCCGGCGGCGCAGGGCTTCAACCGCTTCGCGTGGGACATGGCCTACCGGCGAGCCAAGGGTTTCCCGGGCATGGTGCTGTGGGCGCGCGACCTGGTTGCGCCGCAGGCCGTCCCCGGCTCGTACCAGGTCCGCCTGAAGGTGGGCGGCCAGTCGGCGACCGTGCCGTTCACGATCGTCCCGGACCCGCGCTCGAGCGTCTCCCAGGCCGACATGGAGGCGCAGCTGCAGTTCCTGCTCGGCATCCGCGACAAGCTCGACTCGACCCACGACGCGCTGCGCCGCATCCGCGTCGTGCGGGCCCAGCTCGCCGACCTCGGCAAGCGCCTGCGCGCGGCGGCGCCGGACGCCCCTGGCTCCGATATCTCCGATATCTCCGATATCTCCGACACCGCCGGCGCCGCCGGCGCCGCCCGCAGCCAGGGCGCCGGCAGCCCGCCGCCGCCGCCCGCCGCCGACCCCTACGCGGCCGTGCGCAAGGCCGCCAGGGAGCTGGACGGCAAGTTGAAGGCGATCGAGGAGACGCTGTACCAGACGAAGAGCCGCAGCGTCGAGGACGCGCTCAACTATCCGATCCGCCTGGACGACAAGCTCAACGGCGTCGCCGTGGAGGCGGCGATCGGCTGGAACCGGCCGACCGCCCAGGCCGTCGCGGTGCGCGACCGGCTGGTCGCGGCCATCGACGCGCAGCTGGCCAAGCTCGACGAGGTCCTGTCCCGCGACCTGCCGGGCTTCAACCGGCTCGCCTCCGAGGCTGGTGTGCAGGCGGTGATTCCGCCGCGTCCTCAGCTAAAATAACGATCTGCGACGCCAACCGGGACCGCTCGCACTCGCGCCACCGACACCCAAGATGACGACCATCACCGCACCTTCGCCGACCACTTACGAGCTCCGCGGTTGGGACCTCTCCGAGCTCCTCCCGGCGCCGAGCGAAGAGGAGATCACGCGGCGCTTCGCCGAGCTCGAAGCGGCGGTGGTCGAGCTCGAGCGCTCGCGGGAGAGCCTCACCCCGGCCAGCCCGCGCATCTCTCCGCAGCAGCTGCTGGCCATGGTGCGCCGCTACGAGGCGATCTCGGAACGGACCAGCGTGCTGGCCAACTACGGCTCGCTGTGGTTCAACTCCGACACCGGCAACCAGGAAGCGATCACCTTTCGCAACCGGGTGCGCCAGGCGGTCACCGCGGCCACCAACCGCACCCTGTTCTTCACCCTGTGGTGGAAGGCGCTCCCCGAGGAGGAGGCGCAGGCGCTGCTGCGATCGGTGCCGGCCATCCCCCCGGCGGCGCCGGGGCCGGCAACGCCGGCCGGTCCGGCAGCACCGGCTGCCCCGGCTGCCCTGGCCGCCCCGGCCGCCCCGGCTTCCATGACTGCCCCGGCTCCCATGACTGCCCTGGCTGCCGACCCCGGCGCGCTCACCGCGCAGCAGATCGCCGACTACCGCCATTTCCTCCTCGAGCTGCGCCGCTTCTCGCCCTACACGCTCGACGAGAAGTCCGAGCAGATCATCAACATCAAGGACGACAACGGCATCGGCGCGGTGACCACGCTGTACTCCATGCTCACCAGCCGCATGGAGTTCACGCTCGAGGTGGACGGCGAGACCAAGCGGCTGACCCGCGACGCCCTCGCCGGCTACGCCCACTCGACCCAGCCCGCGCTGCGCGCCGCCGCCTACCGCGAGCTCTACCGGGTCTTCGCCGACGAGGCGACCATCCTCGGCCAGATCTACGTCAACGTCGTGCGCGACTGGCACGAGGAGGCGGTCGGCCTGCGCGGCTACCCGTCGGCGATCGCGGTGCGCAACACCGACAACGACGTCCCCGACCGCGCCGTCGACGTGCTGCTCGAGGTGGCGCGCGCCAACGCCTCCGTCTTCCAGCGCTATTTCCGGCTGAAGGCCGGCTGGCTCGGCCTCGAACGGCTGCGCCGCTACGACCTCTACGCCCCGCTCGCCAGCTCGGAGCGCAAGATCCCCTACGCCGAGGCGGTGCGCTCGGTGCTCGACACCTTCGGCGAGTTCGACGCCCGGTTCGCCAGCCTGGCCGAGCGCGTCCTCGCCAAGAACCACCTGGACGGCGAGATCCGCAGGGGCAAGCGCGGCGGCGCCTTCTGCGCCACGGTCGGGCCGCGCTTCACCCCCTGGGTGCTGGTCAACTACACCGGCCGGGTGCGCGACGTGGCGACCCTGGCGCACGAGCTCGGCCACGCCGTCCACAGCATGCTGGCCGAGCACCACTCGCTGCTCACCCAGCACGCCTCGCTGCCGCTCGCCGAGACCGCCTCGGTGTTCGCCGAGATGCTGATGACCGACCGCCTGCTGCGCGAGGAAGCGGACCCGCTGGCGCGGCGCGAGCTGCTGGCCGCGGCGGTGGACGACGTCTATGCCACGGTGCTGCGCCAAAGCTACTTCGTGCGCTTCGAGCTCGAGGCCCACCAGGCCATCCTCGCCGGCCGCTCGGTCGAGGACCTCAACGAGACCTACCTCGCCGAGCTGGCCGAGCAGTTCGGCGACAGCGTGCAGGTGGCGCCGGAGTTCCGCTACGAGTGGATGAGCATCCCGCACATCTACAACACGCCTTTCTACTGCTACGCCTACAGCTTCGGCCAGCTGCTGGTCCTGGCGCTCTATCGCCGCTACCAGGAGCAGGGGGCGGCGTTCAAGCCCGGCTATCTCGAGCTGCTGTCCTACGGCGGCTCGGCCCGGCCGGAGGCCATCCTCGGCAAGATGGGCATCGACATGACCGACCGCAGCTTCTGGCAGGGCGGTTTCGAGCTGGTGCGCCAGCGCATCGACGAGCTCGCGGCGATCCGCATCTGAGCGTGACCGCGACCGCCCCGCCGTCGCGCCGCGAGCGCTGGCTGGTGGCGGCGCTGGCGGCGGGCGCGGCAGGGCTCGCGCTGCTCATCGCCTGGGCGGTGCTAGAGCTCGTTCCCCACGTCACCGACAGCGTCTCCTACCTTTTCCAGGGGCGCATCCTCGCCTCCGGACGTCTCTACGAGCCGCCGCCGCCGGTGCCGGCGCTCTTCGGCCACGAGAACGTCATCCTGTCGCCGACCCGCTGGTGCTCCCTCTATCCGCCCGGCTGGCCGCTGCTGCTGGCGCTCGGCTGGCGGCTGCACGCTCCCTGGCTGATGAGCCCCCTGCTGCTGGCGCTGGCGGTCGTCGGGGTTTGGCTCGCCGGCCGGCGGCTCTACGACCCGGCGACCGGCCTGCTGGCGGCAGCGGCGCTGGCCTGCTCGCCGTTCGCCCTGCTCATGGCCGCCGACGCGATGGCGCACGTCCCCGCCCTCTGCGCCGCGGTCTGGTGCCTGGCGATGCTCGCCGGGGCGGCCGCGGGCGTCGAGCCCGCTGCCAGGACGGCCGTCGAGCCCGCTGCCAGCACGGCCGTCGAGCCCGCTGCCAGCACGGCCGGCCAGCCCGCTGCCGGCACGGCCGGCGAGCCCGGGGCCGAAACGGCTGGGGAGGGCGACCCTGCGACCGGCGCAAGGGCCGAGCGGGGGCCCTTGGACGACGCGCTCGCGGGGAGCGGGACCTCTCGCCGGCGGCAGCGCCAGAGGCTGGCCGCCGCCGGGCTGCTGGGCGGGTTCGCCCTGCTCATCCGGCCGCTGACCGCGGCGGCCCTGCTCGGCCCGGCCGTCCTGTGGTGCGTGATCGCGCTCGGCCGCCGGCGGCGCCTCGCCGGCCTGGGCTGGCTGGCGGTCGGGGCCGCGCCCTGCCTCGCCGCCTTCCTCGCCTACGATACGGCGGTCTTCGGCGGGCCGCTGGTCAGCGGCTATGCGCTGTACGAGCCGGCGCGCTTCGCCCAGGCCGGCAGCGCCCTGGTGCCGTGGCGAGCGGCGCTGCTGCGCAACCTTCCCTGGTACCTGCGCCACCTGAACGGCTGCCTTTGGGGGCTGCCCACCGGCGACCTGCCGCTCTTCGCACCGCTGCTCGCGGCGCGGCCGCGGCGGGCCGCCGACGGCATGCTGGCGGCCTGTGCCGCCAGCCTCGTCGTCGCTCACTGCTTCTACTACTACGGCGACGTGATCTATTCAGGTCCGCGGTTCGCCTTCGAGAGCCTGGGGCCGCTTTCGCTGCTCGCCGCACGCTCGCTGCGCACGCTGGGCGGTTGGTTCGCCGCGCTCGTCGGGTGGGTCGAGGGGCGGGTCGAGCGCCGGCAGCGCCGGCACCCTCTCGGCGCAGGGTCGCGGCGCGCGCTGCGCCTGGCCGCCGCCGGGGCCGCCGGCTGCCTGCTGCTCTACTTTCCGCTCGGTCGCCGCCTGCCGGGCCAGATGCAGCATCACGCGCAGTGGTACCTGGCGGTCTCGGCGGAGCCGCTGCGGGCCGCCGTGCGCGCCGGCGTCGGCCCCGACGCGCTGGTCTTCGTCGCCGGCACGCCCTGGTGCTACAGCGCCTTCTTCCTCGCCAACGATCTGCGCCCGGCAACCGCCCGCCGCGTCTACGTCCGCGACGTCCCGCCCCTGCGCGCCGCGGCCCTTGCCGCCTACCCCCGCGCCGAGGTCTGGGTGGCGACGGTCGCCGTGGTCATCCCTCACCCCCGCTCCGACCCCGACGTGGCGGAGCCGACCGAGCTGTCCTGGCGGCGGCTGCGATAGCAGGGCTCAGGGCGCCACGGCCTGTTGGAAAAAGACCGAGGGCCGAAGCGAAGGGGAGGGGTTTCAGGGCTGGGGACGCCATAGGCCGCTGGCGCTGGCGCTATAGAGAAAAGCTGTAGCTGATCGACCCGCCGGTCGCCAAGGTTGCCGTCTGGGTGTTGAGCTGGATGGTCTTGAGGACCGTGCCGTTGGCATCGGCCACGATGATCGACGGCATCGTCACCGTGTAGCTGTTGGGCGAGGAGGTCTGGTCGACGATCGCGACCTGCATCGTGTGGGAACCCGAGCCGGCGCCGCTGCCCGACACGTTCAGCGAGGCGGTCGCAGCGGCCGGCGACGGCACGGCGATCGATATGGTGACGCCGTCGAAGAGCAGCTGCGCCTGGTTGATGGTGGCCTGCCCGGCGGTGTTGTTCACCGCGACTCGAAACACCAGGAAGAACCCGTTCGCCGACGTCGGGCTGCTGCCGCCGCCGCCGCAACCCAGCGCGCACATCCCTGCCAAAGCCAGAATCATCAAGACCGCGGTCCGCTTCAATTTCATCGCTCGCCTCCAACCAGCGCCAACGCCGGCCGGCCACGGACCTGCCCACCGCGCGCGGGCATCGGTCCTCGGCCGGTTGCGGGCCGGCGGCCAGCGCATATTACCGCGTCCGCTGCGCCCGGGCGCTATGCCACTGCAACCGGCTCGTCGATTTCGGCAAAGCGGGCGCTGAAGTGGCGCAGCACGCGCGGGTCGTTGGTCATCCGCAACCCCTTGATCTCGTCGCGCCGCTCGCGGATCCTGCCCAGGACCTGCGCCACGTACTCGAGATGGGAGGCGGTGTAGACGCGCCGCGGCACCGCCAGGCGCACCAGCTCGAGCGGCGCCGCCCGCGGTTCGCCGGTGTGCGGGTCGGTGCTGCCGAACATCACGCTGCCGATCTCCACGCCCCGCACCCCGCCCTCGCGGTACAGCGCCACCGACAGCGCCTGGGCCGGGAACTGCCGCGGTGGGATCGCCGGCAGCAACTGCCGGGCGTCCACGTAGACCGCGTGGCCGCCGGTGGGCTGCACGATCGGCACGCCGAGCGCCGTCAGCCGCGCGCCGAAGCCCTGCACCTGGCCGACCCGAAAACGCAGGTAATCTTCGTCCAGCACCTCGCGCAGCCCGCGCGCCACCGCTTCGAGATCGCGCCCGGCGAGGCCGCCGTAGGTGGGAAAGCCCTCGATCACCACCAGGCGCGCCTTGAGGCTGTCGACGAACGCCGCGTCGCGGCTGGCGAGGAAGCCGCCGATGTTGGCGAGCCCGTCCTTCTTGGCGCTCATCAGGCAGCCGTCGGCAAGGCTGAAGACCTCGCGCACGATCGCCGCCACCGACCGCCGGCGCTGCCCCGGCTCGCGCTGCTGGATGAACCAGGCGTTCTCGGCAAAGCGGCAGGCGTCGATGTAGAAGAGCACGCCGTGCTCGCGGCACAGCTCCGACGTGGCGCGGACGTTGGCGAGGGCCACCGGCTGGCCGCCGCCCGAGTTGTTGGTCAGCGTCAGCAGGACCACCGGCAGGTCCGCGCGCGGCGTCTCGGCGAGCAGGCGGCGCAGGCGGCCGAGGTCCATGTTGCCTTTGAAGGGATGCTCGGCGGCCGGCTGGTGCGCCTCGGGAATCACCAGGTCGACGGCGGCGCCGCCATGGGCCTCGACGTTGGCGCGCGTGGTGTCGAAGTGGGAGTTGTTGGGCACGATCATGCCCGGCCGGGTGAGCAGCGACGAGAACAGGAGGTTCTCCGCCGCCCGGCCCTGGTGCACCGGCAGGAAGTGCTCGAAGCCGAAGACGTCGGCGACCGCCTCGGCGAGATGGAAGAAGTTGCGCGAGCCGGCGTAGGCTTCGTCGCCCATCATCATCCCCGCCCACTGCCAGTCCGACATGGCAGCGGTCCCGGAGTCGGTGAAGAGGTCGATGAACACCGCCTCCGAAGGGATGGTGAACAGGCTGAACCCTCCCGCCGTCAGCAACCGCTCGCGCTCGGCGCGGGGCAGCAGCCGGATGGGCTCGACCACCTTGACGCGCCACGGCTCCGGCAGGCCCGGCAGCGGCAGTTCCCCCCAGGCTTCGTCATCCATGTCTCTATCCTGGCCTCCATCCCTGGGCCCACCGCCGCCGTCTACGGCGACTCCGAGCCCCCTGCCCTGCGCTTCGGCGGCCAACCGGGCCGCCTTCTGCGGTTGGCCGTCCGGCAGACGCGGCGCTCCGTCTCTATCTCTCTCGGTGCCGTCCGCGGACCGCGGCGAGCCGTAAGCGGTACGATGCCCGGAACGATGCCCGCACCCGCTCCCCCGCCAGGCAGGCCCCTCGTCGAGATCCGCGACCTCGGCAGAAGCTACCTCGAAGGCGGACGCGAGCACGCCGTGCTGCGCGGCGCCGCCGCCACGATAGGCCGCGGCGAGCTGGTGGTGCTGCTGGGCCGCAGCGGCTCGGGCAAATCCACCCTGCTCAACCTGCTCGCCGGCATCGACCTGCCGAGCGCCGGCGAGGTGCTGATCGACGGCGTGCCGCTGTCGCGCCTGGGCGAGCGCGCGCGCACGCTCTTCCGGCGCGATCACATCGGCTTCGTCTTCCAGTTCTTCAATCTCATCCCCACCCTGACGGTCGAGGAGAACCTCCTGCTGCCGCTCGAGCTCAAGGGCAAGGTCGGGCCGCCCCAGCGCCGGGCGGCCCTGGCGCTGCTCGCGGAGGTGGGGCTCGAAGAACGCGCTGCCAGCTTCCCCGACCGCCTCTCGGGCGGCGAGCAGCAGCGCCTGGCGGTGGCGCGGGCCCTGGTCCACGATCCGCTGCTGGTGCTCGCCGACGAGCCGACCGGCAACCTCGATCTCGAAACCGGCCTGCAGGTGCTCGAGCTGCTCGACCGGCTCACCCGGCGCGCCGGCAAGACCATGGTCATGGTCACGCACAGTCCCGAGGTCGTGGGCCTGGCCGACCGCGTGTTCCGCATCGAGAGCTGCCGCCTGATCGAGCAGACCGCAAAGCCCGCCGCGGCCGGCGCCGGCGGCGCCGCTGCCGCCGCGGCGCGGGACCGGCCGGTCGCCGCCGGGGTGCATGCATGCGGAGAAGAGACTTGACCGGCGGCCTGCCGCTGCTGTGGCGTTCCTGGTTGCGGCACATGGTGCGGCGGCCGGGCCAGATGACCCTGGCGGTCATGGGCGTGGCTCTCGGCGTCGCGGTCGTGGTCGCCGTGGACCTCGCCAGCCGCAGCGCCGCGCGGGCGTTCGAGCTCTCGACCGAGGCGGTGACCGGGCGCGCCACGCACCAGGTCGTGGGCGGCCCCGACGGGCTGCCGGACTCGCTCTTCCCGCACCTGGTGCTGACCACCGGCGTCACCGCCGCGCCGGTCATCGAGGCTTACGTGACGCTGCCGGCACGGCCCGGCAGCCCGGCGCGGACGCTGCACGTGCTGGGGATCGACCCGTTCTCGGAAGGCGGGCTGCGGCCCCACCTCGGAGCCGGCGGCGCCGATCTCTCGGCG
>DATKFK010000209.1:0-7108 GCA_035544375.1 Thermoanaerobaculia bacterium | reverse complement strand
CGCGCCCGCGGCGGCGGCGGGTCCGCCGACCGAGGGCGCCAGGCTGCCGGGCGGCAGGTGGAGCCGCGGCGAGGCGGGGTCCACCCAGAAGCCGGCGACCAGGCGGTAGCCGTGCGCCAGCAGCCGCGGCGCTTCCTGCATGGGATGCAGCGGCCGCTCGAAGGCGTCGGGCCGCCCCACGTCCAGCACGTAGGCAAGGTCGCCCTTGACATGGCCGGGGTGGAAGTCGCCGGCATTCGCTTCGCTCAGCGGCCGGGTCGGCGGGGCATGCGCCAGGTGCCGGTCGTTGTAACCCAGCTCATCCACCAGCTTCCAGTCGCTGAAGTAAGCCGGGATGCCCGCCCACGTCACCGCGACCACCGCCGACTTGGCGGTGAGCCGCTGCAAGGCGCGGGTGCGGGCGAGCGCCAGGGCATGGTAGGAGACCGCCAGCGGCCGGCTGAGCGACAGGTAGTTGCGCCAGCCGGCGCCGGCCTCGCCGGCAGCCACCGGCCATAGGGCATTGGCGGAGAGCAGCGCCAGGGCGGTCACCGCCGTGACGGTCAGCCGCGGCGCCAGCACGGCCAGGGCCTTCGCTGCCGGCCGCCGCGCCAGGCGCCGCCGGCGGGCGACGGCAGCCAGGGCCTGGTTGAGCAAGGCGTTGAGCGCCACGAAGAGCTGCGGCATGGCAAACGCCACGAAGCGGTTGGCGCGCACCTCCTTGCCCTCCCAGGCGTCGCCGCCCACGTAGACGCTGTAGGCGCAGCACAGCGCGAGCACCAGCAGCGGCAACGCCAGGCGGCGCCCCCACTCCTGGTCGCGGCGTCGCCAGCGGCTCTCCTGCCGCGGAGGGGCGCCGCGGCGCGGCGGCGCCGACCCTGCCGGCGATGCCGGTTCCGCCGACGATGCCGGTTCCGCCGACGATGCCGACCGCGCTGACGATGCCGACCGCGCCGACGACGCCGACGGCCTAAGCCACGCCGGCAACGCGGACCACAGCCAGGGAGCCGCGGCGACGGCCACGGCCAGCAGCAGGGGCCCCTGGGCGCGCAGCGTGTCGAGCAGGACGCTGCCTCCCCGCAGCAGCCGCACCACGAGCGGCACGCCGCCGAGCTTCAGGTAGTAGGTGTTGGGCAGCAGATCGTGGAAGTACTCCCAGCGGAAAATGCCGTAGCCGCCCACCGCCGCAACCAGCGCCGCCGCCCCGGCCAGCCAGTGACGCCAGGCCCGCGCCGCCGGCCTGCCGAACGCGATCACATGAGCCTGGATGGCCGCCACCACCAGCAACATGTCCAGGCGCAGCAGCGCCGCCACGGCGCTGACCAGCCACAGCGCCAGGTACCGATCCCGCCGCAGGTGCACGATGTCGAGGGCGAGCAGCACCAACGCGGTGGTGAGCACCGCCTGCAGTCCGCTCTCCATGCCCATCAGCGACCAGTAGTCGAGCGGGTAGTAGAAGGCCGTCAGCACGCCGGCAGTCGCCCAGTGGCGCGCCCCCGGTCGGCTGAAGTGGCGCAGCACGAGGCGCCGCACCAGCACCACGTTGACCAGCAGCAGCGCCAACGAGACCAGCTGCACCGGAAGCGCCCGCCGCTCGAGGGACAGAGGCAACAGGTTGACCGGCACCATCATCGCGACCCACAGCGGGTGGGTGAAGCCTTCGACCGGCGCGCCCTGGCGAGCCCAGTTGAGCCCGTGGCCCTCGACCAGGTTGCGCGCGTAGGTCATCGAAATCATGGCGTCGTCGAACAGGCAGAACACACGCCGTCCGCCGAGGACGAACGAGCTCCTGAAGATGAACCATCCTCCCCACGCCGCCAGGGCGCCGAGCAGCGCGGCCAATCCCGCACCAACCGGCGGCGCGGCCCCGGCATGTCTCCCGGGCGTTGCCGACCCGATGCCTAAAGGATTCATTCCGCCGCATGATAGCCCCGGTCAGCGCGGCGATGGCGCGGCGATGGCGCGGCGATGGCGCGGCGCCGAACGCGACCCGCGCAGGAGACGCGGCTAGGCAGCTCGCCGGCGCAGCACCGTCAGAGCCGACAGGAGAAGGACGACCGTCATCACGATCACCGCCCACTCCGAGAGCGTGGGGATCGCCGCCGAGAAGGCCGGGAAAAGCGGACCGCCAGTGCCGGTGACACCGCCGCTGCATACGGCGACGTGGCTGTCGTCCAGCGTCACGGCGCCATTGCGGGCCAGGACTCTTCCCGATACGCTGGCGCCGGTATTCAGGGTGATGCTGGTGAGCGCGACGATGCTGCCCAGGAGCGCGGTGCCGGTCCCCAGGGTCGCGGAGCTGCCGACCTGCCAGAACACGCCACAGCTAGACCCGCCGTTGATCAAGAGCACGGACGAGGCGCTTGCGGTGGTGAGCGTGCTGCCGATCTTGAAGACGAAAAGGGCGTTGGGATTGCCTTGCGCGTCGAGCGTTAGGGTGCCCGTCAACTGGGCCGAGGTCGAGAAGCAATAGACGCCCGGCGTGAGCGTCTTTCCCCCCAGGTCCTGGCCCGTCAAGTTGGTGTTGCAGGCCGTGTTTGCCAGGTTGTTGTAGGTGGTCGTGAGGTCCGTCTGGGCCTGGGCCGCAACCGCATCGGCGGCGTGGATCGTCCCACCGGTCACGATCCCCGGAGGAAAGCCGGTGACCGCGCTGCCCGGGCTGACGCCAAGGTTGCCGTTCACCGTCGTGGGCGTGGCGGTATTGGTCACCGTCGAGCCGCCCAGAACCGCAAAGGAGCTGAGCTGGCCCCATGCGGCGGCGGATGCCGAAATCAGCGCACCAAATCCGAAGGCCAATGTTCTCAGTCGCCTGCACCTCATTCTGACCTCCTTCAAGTGTGACGTCTAACTCTACGTCGCCGGGCAGAAAGACGACATCGTCGGAATCTCGACGATGTCATCGAGGATTATCCTAAGTTCTTGTCCCCGGCATGACGATGCGGCCGCTCCCACCGCGACCGTCGACCAGAGGTGCCCTGCAGCCGCCTTGCCCGGTGCCCCGGGCCACCTGTTCATCCTCGCCTTCTCAGGCTGGTCAGGCTGCTCAGCGCCGCGACCAGCTACGGGTCGAGAGAGTTGCCCGGCGCAAGGCGTGGTACGCGACGAGCAGGGCGACCGCGCCGGCGATGGCGACGAGGAAGCTGTAGGGGTTGAGCCCGGTGACGCCGGATTTCCCAAAGTAGGTGAGCACCCAGCCGCCGACGACCGCGCCGATGACGCCCAGGGCGATGTCCAGGAAGAACCCCTCGCCCGTCTTGTTGACGATCTTGCTGGCGATGAAGCCGGAGACGAGACCGAGGACTATCCAGGCTAGCAACGACATGACGACCTCTCTTTCTTGCCAAACTCTCAGTTCCATGGCTCCCGGGTGATGCAACGCGTCGTGCCCCACGACGTTGCGCCGCCCCGGATGCCACCGGCGCGCCCACCTGGCGAGTGTCGACGCTCGACCGCAAGATGAGCAGTTCCCATGCCACCCTGACCGCGATCGATCGGACCGCATCGTCTGGCCGGCGACCGTCCTGACACCCCGGCGGCACGCCCTTGCCATTGGATCGCCGCAGCGCAGGATCTGCACGGAAAAATGCAAGATTCGACACCGGCGCGGCCCCCGGGTCCTCATCGAGAACAGCAAGCAGGGCCGCCAGAACCTGTGGAGCGGTCGCGGCGGCACGGATATTGAACCGCACCCTCTCGTCTCGCGAGGGCTTCCCAATGACGAATCGAAGACTTCTTGGTCTCCTCTGGGTGCTGCCGATCCTCAGCGTGGCTTCGCCCCGCGCCGATTGGGCGCAGGCCGCGGTGGCCGCGGAGCTTCCCGACTTCGACCATCAGCTGGATCGCTTCACCGAGCTCGCGATGAAAGGGCAGGTGGCCGCCGCCGAGGCGTTCCTGCGCGAGCCGGCATTCGTCCGCTCCGTCGACCGGGAGGGGCACACCGCTCTGTTCGCCGCGGCGGTCGCCGGCAACCTGCAGATCCTCGAGCGGGTCCTGGCGCTGTCACCCAACCTCGACCTTGGCGACATCCACGGGGCGACCGCGCTGTTTTACTCGGCCTCGGGCGCCACCGCGGTCCTCGTGCGGCTGATCCAGCGCGGCGCGAACGTCAACTCGCAGGACCGGGGCGGTAGGAGCCCGCTCATCGCCGCGGTGCTGATGAATCGGCTCGACTCGGCCGGCCTGCTGCTGGCCGCGGGCGCCGACGTCAATCACCAGGACCGGCACGGCCAGACGGCGCTTTTCTATGCGGCGGACGGGGGATTCCTCAAGCTGGCACAGCTGCTGCTCGAACGCGGCGCCAATCCCGCGCTGGCCAACGACAACGGCGTCACGCCGATGCAGATCGCCGCTGACAAGTTGTCTTCCGCGACGGCGCATCTCCGGCATTGAAAGGGAACGGCCGAAAATGGAGACCCGCAGCCCCTGCTTGCTGATGGCCATCGCCCTGGGCGTCGTGGCGCTCGGCGCGGCACTGCCGTCTGCCGGCGCCATCCCGCCGCCGCCGGACCAGCCGGAACAGGCACCCCACGTGGATCAGCCCGCACCCTTCCCGCCGCCGCCGGCCGACGCCCAGATCCTGCTCGACCGGATCAGCTTCTCGCCGGGGATGATCGACGGCAGCTGGGGCGCCAACTCGCGCAAGGCCGTCGCCGCCTTCCAGAAAGCGCAGGGCCTCCCGGCCTCGGGACACCTCGACGTCGCGACCTGGCACAGCCTGGTGGCGGCGAGCAGTGATCAGGTCGTTGCGCTCTACACCATCAGCGAGGACGACGTGAAGGGGCCCTTCTACCAGGTCCCGAGCGACCTCGAAGAGCAGGCCAAGCTACCGGCGCTCGGCTATGGCTCGTTGCTCGAGGCGCTCGGCGAGCGCTTCCACTGCTCCGAGAAGTTGCTCCATGAGCTCAACCCCGGTGCCGGCTTCGCGGCCGGCGAGGCGATCCGGGTGCCCAACGTCCGCCAGGTCGCCGAGGGCGTGACCCGCTCGCGGGCGACGACGGCCCGGGTGCGGATCGTGGTCTCCAGGTCGAGGCACGAGTTGACCGTGGACGACGGCAGCCATCTGCTTTTCTTCGCGCCGGTCTCGGCGGGCAGCGAGCACGACCCGCTGCCGCTCGGCACCTGGGAGGTGCGCAGCGTCGTCAGGGACCCGGTGTTCCATTACGATCCCGAGCTGTTCTGGAATGCCGATCCCGCGCGCGCCAAGGCCACGCTCCCGGCCGGCCCCAACAACCCGGTGGGCCGGGTCTGGATCGACCTTTCGAAAGAGCACTACGGGATCCACGGTACGCCGAGCCCATCGAAGATCGGCACCGCGTTCTCCCACGGGTGCGTGCGCCTGACCAACTGGGACGCCCTGACCGTGGCGGGCCTGGTCAGGAAAGGCACCCAGGTCCTCTTCGCACCCTGACCTGCGGAGGCGCGCCCGCCAGAGTCATCGAGATGGGAATGCAGGTGCAACCCTGGTAACGCTCACGGCGGGCAAGCCAGCACCCGCGGGTCAACGCCGCCACCTTCTGTAACCCCAGCCACCACCACCAAAGAGCAGTACGATGAGAAGTATGATCAGAATCAGTTCCACGGTTTTCTCCTTTTTCTAGTTTTCTCCGGCCGTGAGGCCTGCCGGATGCTCGCCTTTACTTGGCCAGCTTCTCTTCGGCCCGCCCGACCTTTTGCTGTGCCCTTCCCGCGTGCTTCTGAACCGTGCCCTTTAGCTCTTGGCCGCGGTCGCCCGTAGCCGCACCGATCACTTCCTTCACCTTGCCCTTGACCTCGTTCACAATGCCCTTGGCCTGGTTCTTCCCGCCGTCGCTGCCGATTCCCATGCCGACTCTCCTTGAAGACCCGGCCCGCCGTAATGACGAGCTTCAAATACTCCAAAAAGTGCAAGACCCGAGCCACGCCGCTTTTCTACAGAAAAAAGGCTCGCTCTCGTGCAGCTCGGTGTCGCCTGGCGACGCGGCGCTCAGGCCTCCGCGCCCACCACCGCGGGATTGATGCGGCGGCGCATGGCGCCGAGCAAGGTGAGGGCCAGGGCCAGGGCGATCGGACCGATGAAGATGCCGAGCAGGCCGAAGGCCGGCAGGCCGCCGAAGACGCCGAAGAAAACGACCAGGGTGCTGAGCTGCTCGGAGCCGCGGACCAGCCGCGGCCGCAAGACCGTGTCCGCGAAGAGCGACACGGCGAGCAGGCCCCAGAGAAGCAGGAAGATGGCGGCGCCCGGACGGCCTTGCGTCCACGCCCAGATGCCGCCTGGCAGCCAGACGATCGCGGTGCCGCCGACCGGCAGCAGGGAGAAGACGGCCATCGCCGCCCCCGCCAGGGCCGGAGAGCCGAGCCCCGCGATCCACCAGCCGATACCCCCGATCAGGCCCTGCACGAGCGCGCAGAGCAGTGAGCCGCGAAAGATGGCCACCAGCATGTTGCGCAGCGAGCGGCTCAACTCGGTGCGCGCCTCGTCGTCGATCGGCAGCAACTCGAGCGCGAAGGCAGCGATCCGCGGTCCGTCGCGGAAGAGGAAGAAGAGCACGAAGAGTGCGATCGCGAAGGTGACGACGACGTCGAAGGCGCCGAGCAACAACGTGGCGCTGAGCCCGGCGACAACCGACGAAGCAGAGGCGGCAAAGCCCTCTGCCATTTTCTGGAACTCCTCCTGGGAGATGCCGGCCTGGGCCTTGAGCCCGTCGAGGAGATGGGCAACCCCCGGCAGGGCCACCAGGTCCGAAAAGGAGGAGACTTTCTTCGCCTTGAGCAGGGCCAGGCCGTGGGTCGCCACCTGGTTGGCTTCGTTGACCACCATGCCGACGAAGAGGCCCGCCGGGAGCAGGACCAGCAGGGCCAGCGCGATGGCGAGCAGGGCCGCCGCGAGGCCGCGGCGGCGGCTCATCCGGCGCTCCAGCCGGCGCCAGGGCGTCCAGGACGCCGCGGCGAACACCACCGCCCAGGCGATCCCGCCGAGAAAGGGCATGAGCACGCGCCAGCAGAGGTAGCCGATGACCGCGACCACGATCACCGAGCCGAAGATCCGGGCCTGACTCGCCTCTTGCTGTACGCGCATCGAAGCCTCCTCGCCGCGCCGCCACGCCGCCCCAAAAAGCGGCGGCGGCTCCTGAATGCCTTCAACCTACAGTCT
>DATKFK010000208.1:0-3179 GCA_035544375.1 Thermoanaerobaculia bacterium | reverse complement strand
GTGCAAGCGCACCCCGGGCAGCTGCGCACGGCGCCGGATGCGCTGCCAGGCGTGCTGCAGGCCGATGAAGTGGCTGCCGGCGCTGTCGCCCCAACAGACGTAGGGATTGCCCTCGCAGCGGCCGAGACGGGCGAGCAGCGCGGCGGCGGGGCCGCCGAGAGCGATCACCTTGGCGCCGGTCTTCGAGTCGGGCAGCCGCAGCGCGTAGCGTTCGAGGTCCACATGCTCCCACTTGAGGGTCAGGATCTCGGACTTGCGCGCGCCGGTCAGCAGCAGCAGGCGAATGGCGGCGAGCACGCTCGGGTGCTCGATCCCCTGCGCCTCGACGAGCGCGATGCCGAGCCGCTGGATCTCCTCGGCGCTCAGGAACCGCTCGCGCTTGCGCTCGGAGTAGCGCTTGAGGTGCCGGCAGGGGTTCGAGGCCTGCGGGCGCAGGCCCCAGCTCTCGGCGAGGTTGAACATGACGCTGATCAGCGCCAGCACCCGGTTGGCCGCCAGCGGCTTGTCGACCAGGTCGTGATGCAGGCGGGCGACATCGGCCCTGGTGATGGCCTCGACCTTCTGCGAGCCGAAGGCCGGGAGGATGTAGCGGCGCAGCATCGACTCGTCGGCGATGGCGGTCTTCTTGCGTGGCCGCGCGTGGCGCTCGAGGTAGAGCGCGGCGAGCTGGGCGACGGTCGGGGCGCGGAGCGCGCGGTGCCGCTCCTCGGCCGGGTCCTCGCCGCGGGCGGCGGCCGCCAGAAGCTGCTTGGCTTCGTCCCTCGCCTCGTCGGCGGTCATGCGGCCATGGCCCGCGATGGTCAGCCGCCGGCTGCGGCCACCGGCGTTGCGGTACTGGATCAGGTAAGACTTGCGGCCGCTCGGCTTGATGCGGACGCCGAAGCCGCTCAGCTCGGAATCGAAGACGATGAGATCACCGCCGGGGTGAGGCTTGAGGGCATCGACGGTGCGCTTGGTGAGCTTGGGCATGTCCCCTCCGGGTAAGCTCGGGGTAAGCACCGGTAAGCAATTCGGAGGGTAGCATGGGGTCCGCAATGTGGCAAGGCTAAGCCTGTAAGTCTCAGAAGAATAGCGGCTTAGAGTAGAATTGCGCAGGCGGGCGCAGGTGGTGCTACCGGCCTGACTCGTCACTGAAAATCACGGGGTCGACGGTTCGATTCCGCCCCTGGGCACCACGCAAGTTATTGATAACAAATAAGTATGAAGCTTGGCTAGATCGCCGAGTCCCTCCAGGAAATCCGCTTGGGGAGCACCTGGGGAGCATCGCGATCGAGCTGGCCGGCTCCATTTCCTGACCGCGCCCATCAGGCGGCGCGGCGATGGCTTGCCTCCCACGAACGGTGGGTGAGCGCTCAGTGCCGCTCGAAGGCGAGATAGGCCCAGGCGATGTGCCGGGTCCAGTTCGTGCGGTGTGGGCAGATGACGCGCGAGCGGAAGGTGTCGCGCGGGAACTGCCGCCCTATGCCCCAACTCGTTGCGTAGAGGTGATGGACGTTGTAGTCGCCGTGGCCGAAGAGGCGCGCGGCGACGAAGCGTTGCAGCGTGTCCGGGAGGAGCGCAAGCCCTCGGATGCCGTAGTGCGGGTCCCTCTTCAAGGCGAACTTGAGGCGTGGCGGCGTGGAGACGAGGCAGACCCCGCCGGGGGTCAAGACGCGGGCTACCTCCTGCCCGGCTCGCTTGGGCTCCGCAAGGTGCTCCAAGGTCTCGGCCATGAGGACGACATCGACGCTCTGCGAGGCAAGCGGGATGCGGGACGCCTCGCCGATGACATGCAAGAGCGCGATGCTGGCCGCGCGTCGGAAGGCCACGAGTTCCTGATCGATGTAGATATCGAGTGCCACGAGGCGAGCGCGATGGGCGAAGGGGAAGAGCATGCCGCCGTTCCCGCTCCCGAGGTCCAAGACGGTGAGGCCAGGCCGGGCCATGAGGTCCGGATATTCGCGCTCGAGGAGAGCAACAGTGCGCTCGCCCTCGTCGAAGCGGGAGAGGGCAAAGGCGAGCCGGTTCTCGGCCAGTTCCCGGCCGAGTCCGGAGGCGTCGAAGGAAGACCGGGTGATGGCCTCGAAGAGTTCGCGCTCGCCGCTCATGGGTCGGCTCCATGGGAGCCGCGGCGAGTATAGCCGCCCGGCTACTGGAAGTACCCGGTCACGTCGAGGACGACGTTCGTAGTCCCAGACGTGCTCGCGCTAGGGAGGACGGTCACCGTGCCGGTGCCGTTCGTCGCGAGGGTCAGAACCCCGAATGCGGCCCTGACTCCTCCGGCGGCGGTGCTGTTCACGTTCGTGCCGGGCGGCGGCGGCTGGTTCCCTGGATAGATTTGGATTGCGACATCTGCCGAGGGCGAGACCGCGGTCAAGTTGAGGGCGACCGACTTCGCCGAGGCCGGGACACCACAGAGGCCGCCCACTGTGATCTGCATCGGAGCGTTCAGGGACAAGGGGACGTTCGGGGCGTTCCGCGAATCGAAGACGCGGCAGGGCGTCACCGTGTAGAAGTTGAAGGCGGTCGGCTCCGGCAGTGGCGGCACGGTGCAAACACTCGCCCCCGCGTGCGGGTTCCGGGGGATTGCCGGGTTCGGGTAGCACTGGAAGGCGATGCAGGAGGGATGCTGCGAGCAGCAGTCATTGGCGCTCGTGGAACAGGTATTGTCCGCCTGCATGCCGAAGTTGTCCGGCACGACCATGATCTGAAAGCGCGACTCCGGGAACGTGCGGGAGGGCGAGTTGACGCAGCTCCCCGCGGCCTTCAGGTCCAGCTTGTAGAAGTTCCCGGCGGAGAGCCCGAGGATTTCCCAGTCGCTCATGTCTGCTTCAAGGCTCGTCGCTCCGGCGGTGCCCGGCGCGTAGATGACGCCCACCTCGTACTGAGCGAATTCCTGGCGCAAGGTGAGGAGGGGGTAGAGGAACCCGGAGGCGGCGTAGCTGCCGGCCGCGGTCGCGTAGGCGAAGCCGTGGCCGGCGGTGCCACAGCTCCCGACGGAGGCACTCGCAAGCGGCAGGTAGCCGGAGCTCGCGATCGTGTGCAACGCGCCGTCCGAGGGTGTTGCCGGCTGAATAAACCCGCTGCTATTCGGTGAAGATCGCGGATTGCCGCCGGTTCTCGGAGTCCGTGGAGCTGCTGGCGGCGCAGAAGCGCTCTCGGAGGTCGAGGTAGCTGGGATCAGGCGGTTCCTGCTGGAC
>DATKFK010000207.1:0-4945 GCA_035544375.1 Thermoanaerobaculia bacterium | reverse complement strand
AGCCGAGAGCGAAGATGTCCTCGTCGGGCTTGAGGTCGTGCTGGCGGAAGAAACGCGACAGGAAAGCCTTGATCTTGCTCTGGACGTCGTTCATCAGGCGGTCCCGCGGCGTTCAGTCACCCGCCGCTCCCTCGTAGCTGTAGAAGCCGCGGCCGCTCTTGCGCCCGTGGAGGCCGGCGTCGACCATCTTGCGCAACAGCGGGCAGGCCCGGTATTTCGGGTCTTGATAGCTCTCATAGAGGACCTCGAGCGAGAACAGGATGGTGTCGAGGCCGATGAGATCGCAGGTCTCGAGCGGCCCCATCTTGTGGCCGAAGCAGGTCTTGAAGATGCGGTCCACGTCCTCGTGCGTCGCCACCTGGTCCTGCACCAGGAAGATGGCTTCGTTGATGGTCAGCATGAGCACGCGGTTGGTGACGAACCCGGGCATGTCCCTGACCAGGATCCCTTCCTTGCCCAGCGCGGCAAGCAGGGCCAGCGCCGTCGCCACCGTCTCCTGCGAGGTGTGGTATCCGGGGATCACCTCGACCGTGGGCTTGAGCGGCACCGGGTTCATGAAGTGCATGCCGATGACGCGGTCGGGACGCCGGGTCGCCCCGCCGATGCGGGTGATCGAGATCGCCGAGGTGTTGGCCGCGAAAACGCAGGCGGGCGGGCAGATCGAGTCGAGCAGCTTGTAGACCCGTTCCTTGACCGGCCACTTCTCGACCACGTTCTCGACCACGAAGTCCACCGCGCCGAGACTGGCATAGTCGGTCGTGAAGGTGATCCGCGCCAGCACCGCGGAGCTCGGCGTGGCCGGTCCGGACTGGCGGAAGAGGCCCTGCAGGCGGAGGTTGGCGCGGATCTCCTGGCGCGCCCTGGCCAGCGTCGCGTCGTCGAGGTCGACGAGGATCGCCTGCATCCCGTGCTGGGCGACGTCCTGCGCCACGCCGACTCCCATCACCCCGGCGCCGATGACTCCGATGGATTGCAGAGCGCTGCTTCCTTCCTGGCCGCCGGCTACGCCTGGCCGGCGGGCACGGCCGCCGCCGCGGCCGCCGCTTCGCCGCCGCCGGTCTCGACCTCGACGTAGGGCGGATAGGGTTGCAGGTTGTCGAGCGGGTGGTCGAAGACGAGCAGCTCGCCTCGCCGCCCGATCTCGCGGAAGCCGGCGAACTTGTAGGTCACCAGCATCATCCGGTTGCGCGGCGTCGGCTTGAACACGGCCTGCAGCTCGACGCCGGCATCCTTCGCCAGGTGCAGCAGGTGATGAATCAGGATGCTGCCCACGCCGCGCGAGATGACGCGGCACGACATGAGCAGCAGCTCGAGCGTCCAGAGCCGCCGCTCCTTGGCGATGAGCACCAGGCCGATCTTGCCGTAGGTGCCGTAGCGGTCCTCGAGCCCGGCGATCAGCAGCAGGTGGCCGGCCGAGCGCCGCAGCTGATCCAGTTCCTCGTAGGAGTAGGTCTGCCCGGTGCTGTTGAGCTGGTTGGTGCGCACCGTCAGCTCCTCGGCGCGGCGCAGGTCCGCCTCTCGCGCCGGGGCGATCGCGAGCTTCATGCCGAGCGAGGCAAGGAACTCCTCCTGCGGCCCCTGAAAGCTCTCCTCCTCACGGTTGCGCTCGATGTCCGCCTGGTACATGCGGCGCCGCAGCGCCGACTCGTCGGTGATGAACCGCGGCATGAGCTCGGGCCGGTCCACCAACCCGGCGGCCTCGGCGGCGTCGAACACCCTGACCTGGGGCAGCGCGTGGCTCACCTCGGCGCGTTCGAAGGGGTCGTCGTCGATGAACGCAATCGCGTCGAGGCCGACGTTGATCGACTTGGCGATCGACTCGACGGCCGCGGACTTCGCGTTCCAGCCGATCTGCGGGTAGATGAAGTAGTCGGCGATGCCGGCCTCTTGCAACCGGGCCATCGCCAGGTCGCGGTCGTTCTTGCTGGCGATCGAGTGCAGGATGCCGCGCGCGTCGAGAGCGCGCAGGACCGGCGCCACGGCCGGCCGCAACCGCACCGCGTCGCCCTCGAGCAGGACGCCGTCCCAGACCGTGTTGTCGAGGTCCCAGACGACGACCTTGATGCCGCCTCGGGCCTCGTTCCGTGGAGATGTCGCCGCGCTGTCCATAGCTCTCCCTGCGAGGTAGGTGTCATTTCGGAGACGTTGCGGGACACGCACACTTCCTGGCGTCATCGCAAGCACTAAACGCATCTGGATTATGTACGAAGCATCACACGTTCTGGATTCTTACACGCTGCCAGCTTCTTTCGCAATCGCGCTGTCACGGTCTCGTGGCGATCCCGCACTACAGGTGACACAGGGCTGTAACACGCCTTTTTGTGAAGACGCCCAAGGAAGCAAAAGGAATAAATCGATCCTCCTAAGAGTCCGCTCGATGACCAGCCAAAGGCGCCGAACACTATGACAGACCGCAGACCCGTGCCAGAGCAAGAACCCCGGGAGCTTGTCCGCCCGAGCGGAATGAATGACCGCGGCGTGGTGATCCTCCGCGCCCATGAGATCGACGCCCTGCTGGCCGGCCGCGAAGGCGAGCTGATCGACGTCGTGTGCCGGGCCTACGTCGCCCACCGGCAGGGGCGGACCTCGCTGCCGCATTCCACGTTCCTGCGGTTCCCCGAAGCGGCGGCGAACCGCATCATCGCGCTGCCGGCCTTCCTCGGCGACGGCTTCGAGGTCGCCGGGGTCAAGTGGATCGCCTCCTTTCCCGGCAATGTCCAGCGCGGTATGGCCCGCGCCTCGGCGGTGCTCATCCTCAACTCCTGCTCGACCGGCAGGCCGGAGGCGATCCTCGAAAGCTCGCTGATCAGCGCCAAGCGCACCGCCGCTTCCGCCGCGGCGGCGGCGCGGGCGCTCACCGGCGGCGCCCGGCCGCGGCGCGTCGGCCTCATCGGCACCGGGGTGATCAACTACGAGGTGGCGCGCTTCTTGCGCGCGGCCCTGCCCGGAGCCGACCGCTTCCTGGTCTTCGACCTCGACCGCCAGCGCGCCGAGGCTTTCGCCGCGAGCCTTGGGCGCACCTTCGCCGGCGCCGAGGTGGAGCTGGCGGATGCCGCGAGCACGGTGCTCGCCGAGTGCGAGCTGGTCAGCTTCGCCACCACCGCGGCCCGCCCGCACATAGCGGACCTCTCGGCCTGCCCACCCGGCGCGGTGATCCTGCACGTCTCGCTGCGCGACCTTTCTCCGCAGGCGATCCTGGCCAGCGACAACGTGGTCGACGATGCGGACCACGTCTGCCGGGCCGAGACCTCCGTTCACCTTGCCGAGCAGCTCACCGGTTCGCGCGGCTTCATCCGCTGCACGCTGGCGGACATCCTCGCCGGCGCCGCGCCGCCGCGCGACCAGGCCGGCCGCACGGCCGTGTTCAGCCCGTTCGGGCTCGGCATCCTCGATCTCGCCGTCGGCAAGGTGGCATTCGACCTCGCGCTCAGCCAGGGGCAGGGCTCGGTCATCGACGCCTTTCTACCGGAGTGAGAGGCTCGATGGACGAGCCTCTTTCCCGCCGGCCCATCGCGCCCAGCCCAGCAGCCGCGGAGCGCCAGGAAGCGCTGGCCGCCGAGTTGCGCCGGCGTGCGGCCCGGCGCCTGGGGATCGCCCCCGAGCGGATCGCCTGGGACCAGCCGCTGACCGCGCTCGGCCTCGACTCGCTGTCGGCGGTCGAGATCCAGCAGGAGATCGAATCCGAGCTCGGCCTCGCCGTGGCGCTCTCGAGCCTGCTTGAAGGCGCGGGGGTGCGCCAGCTCGCCGCGGAGGCGCTTGCCGGGCCGGCCGCCGGCCGGTGGACGGACGCGGAGCGGGCGGCGGCGCCGGCGCCGCCGCCGGCGCACCCGGTGCCGGGAGCCGAGCGGTCGGAATTCCCCCTGTCCTACGGCCAGCGCGCGCTCTGGTTCCTGCAGCAGCTCGCGCCGGCAAGCGCCGCCTACCACATTGCCGTCGCCGTGCGGGTGCGTGGCGATCTCGACGCGGCGGCGCTGCGGGCGGCCCTGCAGGCCATCGCCGGCCGCCATCCGGCGCTGCGCACCACCTTCCATGCCGACGCCGCGGACGGCACACCGGGACCGGTGCAGCGCGTGCATGCCGCCATGGCCGTGGACTTCAGCTGCGCCGAGGCGCCGGGAGCGGGCGACGAGGAGCTCGCCGGGCAGCTGTGGGAGGCCGCCCGCCGGCCGTTCGCGCTCGCGAGCGGGCCGCTGCTGCGCGTCGCGCTCTGGCGCCGCGCGCCGGACGATCACGCCATGGTGCTGGCGGTCCATCACCTGGTGGCGGACTTCGCCTCGCTGGCCCTGGTCTTCGCCGAGCTGGTGCGGCTCTACCCGCACCGCGAGGCAGCAGCCGCGCTGGCCGCGCCGGCGGTGCATTATGCCGACTACGTCCGCTGGCAGGGCGAGCGGCTCGCCGCCGCCGGCGAGTCCCTGTGGGGCTTCTGGCGCGCGACGCTCGGCGGCCCCCTGCCGCAGCTGGACCTGCCCACCGACCGGCCGCGGCCGGCGGTGGCGACCGACCACGGCGCGCTGCGGGTCCGCGCCATGGAGCCGGAGCTGAGCGGGCGCGTGCAGGCTTTGGCGCTGGCCTCCGGCGCGACGCTCTTCCAGACCCTGCTGGCCGCGTTCATGGCCCTGCTCGATCGCTCCGGCGGCCGCCATGACCTGCTGGTGGGCTGCCCGGTCGCCGGCCGCGGCGCCCCCGAGCTGGCCGGCGTGGTGGGCTACTTCGTCAACCCGGTCGTGGTGCGCGCCACCCCGGACGACTTCGCCGGGCGCGGCCTGCCGGGCGGCGCCGCGGCGCCGGCGGCGGCGGCGGCGATGGAGGAGGCAGCGGCGGGCGGCGCGAGCTTCCGGCGCTTCCTCCACCTGCTTGGGCGCCGCGCCGTGGCCGCGTTCGAGCACCAGGAGCTCCCCTTCGCCCTGCTCGCCGAGCGCCTGCAGCCGCAACGCGACCCCGGCCG
>DATKFK010000206.1:0-7092 GCA_035544375.1 Thermoanaerobaculia bacterium | reverse complement strand
GCCGCCCGGGGGCTGCCCGGGCCGGCCTGGTGCAGGCCGACGGCGCGCAGCCGTGGCCGCTGCCCGCCGGCGTGGCACGGGTGGTGTTCAGCTCGCGGGCGATCCACCTCCTGCCACCGGCGCACGTGGTCGCCGAGGTGTTCCGCATGCTGTCCCCGGTGGCCGGCGGCGGCGCCCTCCTGCTGGGCTGGGTCGAGCGCCGCCCGGACAGCGTCAAGGCGCGCATGTCGCGCCGGATGCAGCGCCTGGTGCGCGAGCGGGGCTTCGCGCCCCGCACCGCCGGCGGCCGCGGCCTGCTGGCGGCCTGCCGCGAGCGCGGCGCCGCCCTACTGCCGCGCACCGCCGTGGTGAGCTGGCCGGCCCGGCACACGCCCCGCCAGTCGCTCGACAGCTGGCGGAGCAAGCCCGGCCTGGGCGGCGTCGTCCTGCCGCCCGGGGTCCAGGAGTCGGTGCTCGCGGAGCTGGAAGCCTGGGCGGCGCGGACCTTCGGCGGCCTCGACGCCGCCACGCCCGCCGAGGAGACCTACGTGCTCGAAGGCGTGCGCCTTCCGGCCGCGGCGAGAGGGAGGCAGGAATGAGGGAACCGGACGCGAAGATCGCAGGCGATGCCGGCGACGACGATGGCGAGGGTGCCTTGCTTTCCGAGCTCGGCCAGGCGCTGGTCGAGGGCTCGCTCTCCGACGCCGAGCTGCTCGCCCGCACCGGGCTGCCCGCGCCCTTCCACATCCTGCCCCAGGCCAACGTGGTCAAGGTCGGCGGCCAGAGCTTCATCGACCGCGGGAGGGCGGCGGTCTTCCCGCTGATCGACGAGATCGTCGCCAACCTCGGCCGGCACCAGATGATCCTCGGCACCGGCGCCGGCACGCGCGCCCGCCACGCCTACAGCGTCGGCCTCGACCTCGGCATGCCCACCGGCGTCCTCTCGGTGCTCGGCACCTTCGTCAGCATGCAGAACGCCCGCATGCTGAGCTACCTGCTGGCCAAGCACGGCATCCCCTTCATCGAGCCCGCCCAGTTCGCGCAGCTGCCGCTCTACCTGGCCGAGCGCGGCGCCGTCATCTTCTTCGGCATGCCTCCCTACGTGTACTGGCAGCAGAACCCGGCCATCGGCCGCGGGCGCATCCCGCCCCACCGCACCGACACCGGCGCCTACCTGGTCAGCGAGGTCCTCGGCACGCGCGCGATGATCTACGTCAAGGACGTCGAGGGCCTCTACACCGCCGACCCCAAGAAGGACAAGCACGCCCGCCTCATCCCCCGCGCCACGGTCGCCGAGCTCGCGGCCATGGACCTGCGGGACATGGTGGTCGAGCGGGCCGTCCTCGAGCTCATGGCCAACGCCAGCATCCGCCGCTCCGTCCAGGTCATCAACGGCCTGGTTCCCGGCAACCTCACCCGCGCCCTGGACGGCGAGCCGGTCGGCACCGTCATCACCGCCGACTGAGGCCGACCGAGGCTGACTGAGGCCGACTGAGGCTGACCGAGGCCGACCGAGGCCGATCGAGGCCGACCGAGGAGGACCCCCCGATGTCCGAGCCCGAATCCCCAGCGCCCGCGCCCAGGCCGCGCCATCACGTCCGCTCGCGGCTGATGCGCGAGAGCCTCCTCGACCGCGAGGTCGAGCGCTCCACCGAGGGACCGGTCTTCCGCATGCTGCCCGAGGCGCACGTGCTCAAGATCGGCGGCCGCTCCATCCTCGACGCGGGGCGGGAGGTGGTCTACCCGGTGGTCGCCGCCCTCGCCTCGTGCCTCGAGCGCTGGAAGCTGATCCTGGGCACCGGCGGCGGCGTCCGCACCCGCCACGTCTTCTCGATCGGCATCGATCTGGGGTTGCCCACCGGCGTGCTCGCCCAGCTGGCGGCCGCCGACGCGCTCGGCAACGCCCACATCCTCGGGACGCTCCTCGCGCCCTACGGCGTCGTGGCCATCCCGCCGGAGATCTTCGGCCACCTGCTGCCGCTCTTTGTGCACAGCGCGCCGGGGGTGGTGTTCAGCAGCGTGCCGCCCTACTCGTTGTGGGAGCACCCGCCGGGCCTCGGCCGCATCCCGCCGCACCGCACCGACGCCGGCGCCTTCCTGCTCGCCGAATGCTTCGGCTGCAAGAGCCTCATCCTGGTCAAGGACGTCGACGGCCTCTACGACGCCGACCCCAAGCTCGAGCCGGCGGCCCGCTTCATCCCCCGGATCGGCCTCGCCGAGCTGCGCCGCCGCGGCCTCGCCACCCTCCCCTTCGAGCCGGTGCTGCTGGACCTGCTCGCCAACGCCCGCCTGCTCGACCGTTTCCAGCTGATCAACGGCCGCCACCCCGAGCGCATCCAGGCAGCCTTGGCCGGCGAGCACGTCGGCACCATCGTCCATCGCGACGCCTGAGCGGCCGGCGACGCCCTGACGCACTGGGAGCCGCACTGCCGGGCGCGCCGCGCCGGGCCGCACCGGACCGCGCCGGTCCGGGTCGGGCCACGCCGGGGGCGCCTGGCCGGACGCCGGATGGTAAGCTGGCGTCGCTGCCGGCGGCCTCGACGTTGCGGCAGGCCGGCGCCGACAGGAGGCCAGCATGTCCATTCGCCCGGTCCGGCGGCTGATCCGCGCCAAGCCGGCTCTCGAAGGCGCGGGAGTGCACCTGCGCCGCGCCTTCGGGTTCGGCAACACCTCCGACTTCGACCCCTTCCTTTTGCTCGACGACTTCCGCAACGACGTGCCGGAGGACTACCTCGCCGGCTTTCCGTGGCACCCACACCGCGGCATCGAGACCATCACCTACGTGCTCGCCGGCACCGTCGAGCACGGCGACAGCCTGGGCAACCGCGGCGCCATCGCCGCCGGCGACGTGCAGTGGATGACCGCCGGCCGGGGGATCATCCACCAGGAGATGCCGAAGGGCGACCCGGCGGGGCGCATGCACGGCTTCCAGCTCTGGGGCAACCTGCCGTCCTCGCTCAAGATGACGGCGCCGCGCTACCAGGAGGTCAAGGCCGCCGAGATCCCGCAGGTCACCGACGACGACGGCACCCACGTGCACGTCGTCTGCGGCAGCTTCTGGGGCGCCGTCGGCCCCGTGGACGGGATCGCCGCCGAGCCGGTCTACCTCGACGTCTCGGTGCCGCCGGGCCGCCGCAGGAGCCTCCCGGTCGAGACCACCCGGCACGCCTTCGCCTACGTGTTCGCGGGATCGGGGAAGTTCTGCAACGCCTCGGGGCCGCTCGCCGTGCCGACCGAGGGGGTGGGCTGGCTGGACACCGCGCCGCCCGCCGAGGCGGACAACCGCTCCCTCGTGCTCTTCGACCGCGGCGACGAGGTCACGGTCCAGGCCGGCGACGAGGGGATCCGCTTCCTGCTGGTGTCCGGCAAGCCGCTGGCGGAGCCCGTCGCCTGGTACGGGCCGATCGTGATGAACACCCAGGAGCAGCTGCAGCGGGCCTTCGAGGAGCTGCGCGAGGGGACGTTCCTGAACCCGGAGAGCGACGGCTAGCAGGCTGCTAGAGGTAGATCGCCTCGAAGTCAGCCTCATGACGGCGCACGACGAGGCCGACGAGGTGCGCGCCGACCAGCAGCACGTAGAGATCGAGCGAGTTGCCGGCGAGCGCGCCCACCACGGGCACCTTGTCCAGGAGCGCGACCGCAAGCAGGCTGCAGACCAGGGTGGCGTAGAAGAGGCCGCCCGCCTTCAGCACGTCTCGACCGCACGCGGCCAGTGCGCGCCGGTGCAGGTCCAGGCGCAAGGCCACCCATGGGCTCCAGCAGTACGCCACGGCGCCGCAGGCCGGGAAGCCAAGGACGACACCCGCGAACCCGGCAGGGAGAAGCAGCAGCAGGCAGCGCCCATGCGTGGCGTACGGGAAGGCTCGGATGTCGCAGCCGCCGAGAAGCAGCAGGAGGGCGACGGGCAGCGCGGACACCGCGGACACGGCCGCCATCCCCCAGATCTCGCCGACCCTTTCCTGGATATAGGTGTAGTCGGGCCAATCAGGGACCTCGTCATCGCCTGCCGCCGTGGCACGCACCACGGCGCAGAGCAAGCCGGGCAGCAGCAGTCCGATGAACGTGCAGAACACCGGGTTCATGCGGCTGCCGGGCAGCACCTCGAGCAGGGTCACGGGCAGGATCAGGATGACGTAGACCTTGAAGAGCCAACCGCCGCGCCCGCGGAGGGGGTATCCAAAGGCTTTGCCCAGCGAATAGGGCGCTGCCTGGGCCGCCGCGCGGCGCCGCTCCGGCACGGTCGCCGGGGCCTGCTGGTCGATGGGCAAGGCCCGCTCGCGGCAGTGCCGGCAGAAGAGGAGCCGATGCCCCTCCTCGACGCACTCCGGGCACAGCAGGCGCCCGCAGCCGTCGCAGTAGAAGATGGCCGCCCTGTCGGGATGGATCGAACAGACCGCCGTGGCGCCAGGGCTCATCGAACCTCGGCGGTGTCCGGGACGAGATCGGCGAAGCAGAAGCCGTCGCGGCGGACGATCTCGCCGACCCGCACGGCGATCTCGACCGAGAACATCGGCCCGGCGAGGCAGCAGGTGTGGAACTCCCCGCGTTCGCCGCATGGATCCACGCCGGGCGGCAGGTCGGACAGCAGCGCCGCGTCGTACGGTCGCCCCACGAAGGGCTCCGGCAGCTGCTTGGGATCCACGCACGTCAGCACGGCGCGCAGGCCGCCTTGCAGCATGCGCCGCGCCAGGTCCGGCGTGTCGGCGGCCGAGCCCCACAGCGGGAACAGGGGCTCGACCCCGGTCCCGGAGAGCTGGTGGATGCGGTACTCCCGCACCTCCTCCAGGAACAGGTCGCCGAAGGCCAGGTGCGTGATGCCGGCCTCCCGGGCCCGGCCGATGACGGCGGACATGCGTCGTTCGTAGTCCGTGTTGGAGCAGGGCCACGGCAAGGGGACCGGCCAGAGCGGGAGTCCCGCCGCCGCTGCCTGGGCTTCGACCACGGCGCGCGGCACGGCGTGCATCGCCACGCGGTCCACCGCTTCGTTGAAGGTGGTCAGCAGGCCCACGACCTCGATGTCCGGTCGCCGGCGAAGCAAGTGCAATGCCCACGCGCTGTCCTTGCCCGAGCTCCAGGAGAGCAGCACGCGATGTCGCAGGTTTTCCCTGTCCTCGCCGTGCGCTGATGCAGGCTCCATATTCCTATGATCCATGTGCCTGTGATCCATGCGCCTGTGATCCATTTCTTATCTGCCGACTTGTCGCGCTGGCCCGCTCCGGGTCACTTTCGCGAGTAATAGGCGGCGATGGCCGCCTCCGCCTGGCGGCCGAGGAAGCGGAAGTCCGCGTCCCCCTCGTCCCGATGATGGCGCGCCCCCGCCGGGCGGTCGGCCGACTCGCCGCTGAAGGCTTTCCAGACGAAGGCGCCGGCCAGCCACGGGGGTCGTCCCAGGGCCTGGAAGAGGGCGGTGTAGGCGGCGGCCTGGTCGGCCTGCGACGGCGTGCCGCCCTCGCGGTGGGGCGCCGTCCAGGGGGCGCGGCAGGCCGCGAAGCCGACCTCGGTGAGGAGCAGCCGCCGGTGCCAGGCGTGGCTGGCCGCGGCCAGGCGCGCCGCCACCGCCGCCGCGCCGCGCGCCAGCTCGGCTCTCCCGGCCGCCGGGTCGGGCGACAGCGGGAAGTAGGCGTCCACGCCGATCAGGTCGAGGTCTCCCCAGAACGGCGTCCGCTCGAGGTCGCCGCTCCAGTTGCCGGCATAGGTGACCAGCCCAGGGTACACCTGGCGCACCGCGGCGATCAACCGGCGCCAGTCCTCCGCCCGGCCGAGCGTCCCGGACAGCTCGCAACCGACACTGAAGAGGTCGGCGCCCGCCCAGCGCGCGAGCACCGCGTGGTGCAGAACGTAGCGCCGGTAGTCGCGCCACCACGCCTGCCACGCCGCCTCGTCGGGCATGGCGACGTCGCCGGGCCAGCTGCCGCCGCCCACCCAGACGTGCGGCTTGTAGAGCGTCCGCAGGCCGTGCGCGCGGGCGCGCCGCACCGCGTGGATCATCCCTACGTCGGTCTCGCTTTCGGGCCTGCCGCCGAGCATGCGCAGGTGCGGCGAGGCCGGCCCCGCCTCGAAGGCAAACGGCATCAGCGACACGGAGTCCACGCCCAGGGCCGCCAGCCGATCCAGCTGCCGGTCGAGCGCCGGAGCGTGATACCCGCCCTCCAGGCTGTTCTCCATCGCCAGCGACACGCCGCGCAGAAACGCCGGTCTCCAGCGCTTCCCCATGCCCGCGCCGCCGGCGGTTCGCACTCCGTCCCCGCCGCCCTCGGGCGCGGCGACCGGCGCCGCCGGGATCGCCCCGCTCCGCCCCGATGCGGCGCTCGCTGCCGCCGAAGCCGCCAGCCCGTCGAGCCAGGCGTCGACCTCATACGCCGACAGGCGGCGGGCGGCGTCGAGCTTGGCCGCCAGCGTCGCCCCCGGCTGGTGGTCGAGCAACGCCGCCGCCACCGGCGTCCACAGCGCCGCCGGTCCCACCGGCGGCATGCCGGCAGCCAGCACCTCTGCCGCCGACGGCAGCGCCGCGGCGCCGGCCACCCAGGGTACCCAGTCACGGTAGGGCCGGCCGTACCAGTCGCCGGCGAGCCACAGGGCCGCGCCGCGTTCGAGCCACGGCGGCAGCGGCCGCGCCGCCGTGGCGCCCAGGCCGGCGCGCGCGATCAGCCGCCCGGCCAGGGCGACGCGATAGGCGAAGAGGTCGTCGGGATGGTAGACCAGGTGCAGGTCGGCGCGGTCGCCGGCGACGGTCGCCGGCACCGCCTCCCCGATCTCGCCGGTGTGGCGGGCCTGCGCCACGAAGTCGTCCTCGACCGCCACGACGATCGGCGTCGCCACGGTCGCCGAAGGCGCCGGAACCGCCTGAGTCGCCGGCGTCGCCGAGGGCGCCGGCGTTGCCGGCCGCTGAGCCGGGTCGCCGCCCAGCCGCGGCGCCATCGCGGCAACCGTGCCGTCGAGCGCGATGGCCAGCTGCGCCATCGCCGCCCGCTCGGGGCCTTCCAGCCACGCCGCCGGCACCAGCAGCGTCACCCGCTTGCCGGGCAGTTCCTTCAGAACCGCGGCGGCGCGTTGCCACTCCGCGACGTCGTCGAGGTCTCCGGCGCCGCGACCGCCATGCGCCCGGGCGGCAGC
>DATKFK010000205.1:0-3183 GCA_035544375.1 Thermoanaerobaculia bacterium | reverse complement strand
CACGCTGCCCTGCGCCGCGAGCTGCGGCGCACCATCGACGCCTACGAGGAGCGCCTGGCGGCGCTCGACGGCGAGATGCGCCGGCAGGTCGGCGGTCTCGAGACGCGCATCGCGGCGATGGAGGCCAGCTTCTTCTGGCGGCTGCACGACCGCTGGTGGGCGCTCAGGCGCCGCCTGGGTCTGAACGGCGGCCGTCGAGCGCGATGACCGCCCCGACGAGGACCGCCGGCAGGACGTGCAGGACCAGGCGCGAGAAGCTGGCCGCGACCAGCGCCACCGGGTCGACGCGCACCGAGAGATAGACGTAGAGGTAGAAGAGCAGCTGCAGCGCGACGACCGCGGCCAGGGGGCGCAGGCGCCGGTCGAGGGCGAGGAGCGGCAGCAGCAGCAGCCCGTAGGCGAAACCGCACCACGAACCCTGCAGGCTGGCGGCGATCGCGGCCAGCACCCGCGGCAGGCGCTCCGGCGCCAGCGGGCCGGAGTTGTAGGCGCCGAACAGGTGGTAGCGCCAGACCGCGGCCAGCCATGGCGCCGCCACGGCCAATAGCGGCAAGGCCAGCGCCGCCGCGGCGCGCGCCGCGAACCCCTGGCGGCGCCCGCCCCCTTCTTCGCTGCCGGGCCGGGCCGGAGCCGGCGTGCGCGCCAGCCATAGACGCGCGGCATAGACGGCGGCGAGGCCGGCGCCGAGCGGCACCCCTTCGACCTTCGAGGCGGCGGCGAAGGCGGCGGCCAATCCGACCTGCGCCGCCCCGCGCAGGCCGGCGGGCGCGAGCAGCGGCGGCAGGGCCGCGGCCAGGGCCAGGGCGATCAGCCAGTCGGCGCCGCCCGCCGACTGCCCGCCGATGCCGTAGGCGGCGAGGGCCATGGCCAGGGCCCCTAGCGCCGCCTGCGCCGCGAAGCGGCTGGTCTCGGCGCGGCGCAGCGCCTCGCGCATCGCGGCCAGCAGCAGCGCGAAGGCAGCGGCCGACCAGAGCATCATCGCCGGCTCGTCGAAGCGTCCGGCGGCCAGGGCGGTGACGGCGTAGAGCTCCGGCAGCAAGTTGGGGTAGTCGGGGTGCACCACCCAGTTCCAGGTGGCGCCCAGGTAGCGATAATCGACGCCGCCGGCGAGATGGAAGCGGCGTCCCTTCAGGCCCCAGTGGTAGATGAAGTCGGGGGTCGCGATCCACGTCGACAAGGCGAAGACGGTGAAGATCGCCAGGGCCGCCAGGGCCGCCAGCTCTCCCCAGCCGACGTCGGATGGCAGCCGCGTGCGGTCGGCGGGCGCGGGCAGCCAGCGCCAGGCCAGGGCCACGGCCGCGGCCAGCGCCGGCAGCACGACCGGCAGGCGCCAGGGCAGGCCGGCGAGGCCCAGGGCGGTGAGCAGCAGGTGGAGGCCCACCCAGCCGGCGAGCGAGTCGAGCACCAGCCGGTAGAGCGCGCTGTCGCGGGGACCGGCGAGGGCGCCGGCGAAGCGGCTGCCGGCGAGCGTCAGGGCCGCCAGGACGGCGGCAGCGGCCAGCAGCGGCGGCAGCGAGAGGCCGGCGGCGCTCAGGGGCGATGGATCCGAAAGAGGCGGCCGCCTTCGAGCTGGCGAGCGAGCTCGAGGTGGGTGCCGGGAGGCGGCGCGGGCTCGGTCCGGTAGGCGACCAGGTACGCGGCCTGCTTCTGGCCGCCGGGATCGTCCGGCGGCACCACGTCGAGGTCGGGCAGCAGGTAGGCGGCCCAGCGCCAGCGGAAGAACTCGGCGCTGCAGCCGCCGGGAGGCGAGGCGAAGACGACCGTGGTGCCGGGCGGCAGCCATCCCTCGACCCCGGCCAGGCAGCGCCGCAGACGCTCGGCTGGCGCCATGCCGAAGCGCCACAGGCAGGGAGGGTTGTTGGCATGCCGGGCGTCCCAGCCGGCGAGCGCGCCGCCGGTCTCGCGTGCCAGGGCGACCGCCGCCCAGCCGGCGAAGAGCACCAGGACCAGACGGACCAGCGGCACGGGGGCGGGGCGCAAGCCGCAAGCTTATCGCACGCGGCACGCGAGCCCAGCGCCGCCGCCTGCTACACTTTCCCGACGTCATGCCGCCGGTTCCGAGCCTCGCCGAGATCAGCCCCCTGGTGCGCTCGCTGCTCGCCGATCTGGAGCTCGCGCCGGGCACCGTCGACCTCGAGATCGATCCCGGCGACGAGATGCTGAGCTTCCTCGTGCAGGCTGGCGACGGCGATCGCGAGCGGGCGCTCTACGCCTACTTCCAGTCCGGCGCCAGCATCGCCGCGGCGATGGCCCAGGTGCTGGGCTGGCGCTTCGGCGAGCCGGGCAGGACGGGCAAGCTGCTCGACTTCGCCAGCGGCTATGGCCGCGTCACCCGCTTCCTGGTGCGCCTGCTGCCGGCCGAGCGCATCTGGGTGTCCGACGTCTACGCCGCGGGCGTGAGCTTCCAGCAGCGGCGCTTCGGCGTGCACGGCATCGTTTCGAGCGTGCGCCCCGAAGAGTTTGCTGCGGCGGTGGGCGGCGCGGTTTTCGACGCCATCCTGGTCACCTCGCTCTTCACCCATCTGCCGGAGGAGCGCTTCGTGGCCTGGCTGCGGGTGCTCATGTCCCTGCTCGCCCCGGGTGGAGTGCTGGCCTTCAGCGTCCACGATCGCGGCCTGCTGCCGCCCGGCCAGGCGTTGCCGCCGAGCGGGCTGCTGTTCCAGGAGATCAGCGAGAGCGGCTCGCTCGCCGGCGCGGACTACGGTTCGACCTGGGTGAGCGAGGAATTCGTGCGCGGCGCCCTGGGGCGGGCGCTGGACGGCGCCGCCGCGCCAGGCTCCCTGCGCCGGCTGGCGCGCGGTTTGTGCAACTTCCAGGACCTCTACGTCGCGGTGCCGGAGGCCGGCGCCGACTTCTCGGCCCTCGCCTTCCGCGGCGAGCCCCAGCTTTACGTCGAGCGCTGCGCGCTGGCGGGCCCCGACCTGCTGGACCTGCGCGGCTGGGCCGGAATCCTCGGCAGCGGCGACCTCGCGGCGGTCGAGGTCCTGCTCGACGGCGAGCTGCTGGCGCGGCTGCCGATCGACGGCGCGCGGCCGGACGTGGCCGCGCTGCTGGGCGACCCCCGTCTCGAACGCTCGGGCTGGGGCGGCGCCTGCCGGCTGCCCCAGGGTGCCTCGCGGTCGGCGGCGGTGTTGCGGATGCGGGTGGTCGACGACCGCGGCGTCGCGCATCCCGAAGCGGCCG
>DATKFK010000204.1:0-4268 GCA_035544375.1 Thermoanaerobaculia bacterium | reverse complement strand
GCCCGGGTCACGGCGTCGATCACCGTCGCGCTGGCGAGGAGCCGGGCGCCGCTTGCCGAGAAACGCTCGAGCCAGCGGCGCGCCAGGCGGTTCGCCGGCGCCCTGCCGGCGGGGCCGCCTGCAAGCGTGCCTTTGATTTCGCCGCCAATGCCGCTCGCCCCGAGGCTCCCGCCCTTGCTCCCGCCCCTGCCCCCGGCCTTGCTCCCGCCCCTGCTCCCGCCGCCCGGACCGACCGCGACCGCTCGGCGCCAGATCTGACCGCCGGGAGCTGCCGCGGCGTCGATTACCAGGACGCTCGCGCCGGCCTCGGCGGCGCGGCAGGCGGCGGCAAGGCCGGCTGGCCCGGCCCCGACCACCACGACATCGGCGCGCAGCACCGCCGTGGTGGGAGGCGTGACTGCCGCCGGGGCGGCGGCTGCCTCGGGCGCGGCGAAGAGCGCGGGATCGGGAGCTGCGGCCGCCTTTCCCGTCTCGATGACCATGTTTGCCCTGCAGGGCAGGAGGCAGGCGCGCCGGTGGGCCGCGCCGTCGACGGTCACGCGGCACTCGAAACAGATCCCCATGCCGCACAGCGGCCCGCGCGCCTCCCCCGAGAGCGAGGTGCGGCAGCGGAAGACGCCGGCGTTCCACAAGGCCGCCGCCACCGTGGTGCCGGGCGCCACCGCGACCGGACGGCCGTCGATCCGCACTGCGATCGGTGCCGCCGCCATCGTGCGCGTCAGGCGGCCGCCGGCGGCAAGCGGCGGGCCGGGGCGAAGGGAGCCGCATCGATCTCGGGCCGGCGGCCGGCGACCAGGTCGGCGAGCAGGCGCGCGGTGGCCAGGCTGGTGGTGATCCCCAGCCCCTCGTGGCCGCCGGCGATCCACAGCCCGGGGGTTTCCGGCCAGGGCCCGATGAGCGGCAGGTTGTCGGGGGTGGCAGGGCGGAAACCGATCCAGCCGCGCAGCGCGGCGACGCCGGCGAGCGGGGGCAGGAAGCCGAGGGCACGCCCGATCATCCGGCGCTCGAGGCCGTGGTTGCGGGTCCGGTCCCAGCCCACCAGCTCCCGCGACGAGCCGATGAGCACCTGGCCGGTGGCCCGCGGCTGGACGTTGAACGCCACCGACGCCGGCGCCGCCGCCCCCGGCCGCGGGCCGTGGGCGCTGTCGAGCGTGCCGTGGGCACTGTCGAGATAGCCGAGCTCGACGAGCTGATGGCGGCAGAAGCCGGGATAGCGGTCGGTGATCACCAGGTGCCCCTTGCGCGGCGCGATCGGCAGGCCGGGAGTGAGCGCCGGCGCCGCCGCGCCCGCGGCGTTGACCACCAGCGGCGCCGCGATCCGCTCGCCGTGGCCCTCCACCACGCCGCCGGCCACGCGCGACACGAAGAAGCGCTCCCACAGCTCGGCGCCATGAGCGGCGGCGCGCGCCAGCAGGAAGCGGACGGCGTTGGGCGGATAGATCACCCGGTCGCCGGGCACCCGCAGGGCGCCTGCCAGGCCGCGCCGCAGACGCGGCTCGGCCGCCCGGAGCTGTGCCGCGTCGAGGACCTCGGCCGCCACGCCGCGCGCCGCGTAATAGCCGGCCTTGGCCCGCACCCGCTCCATCTCCGCCTCGCTCGCCGCCAGCCACAGCGTGCCGCACGGGTCGTCCTCGCAGTCGGCAGGCAGCTCCCCGGCGAGCTCCGTCCATAGCCGCAGCGACCAGGCGGTGAGCGCGAACTGGGCCTCGCTGTCGTCCATGACCACCAGGTGCCCCATCGCCGCCGCGGTGGCGCCGCCGCCGGCAAAGCCCCCTTCCAGCACCAGCACCCGCAGGCCCTCCCGCGCCAGGGCCAGCGCGCAGGCCGCGCCCACGATGCCGGCGCCCACGACGACGGCGTCCGGCCGGCGGCTCACGATGCCGGAAAGCCCCCGCGGAAGGGATCGCGCGGATCGAACAGCAGCGTCGTGCGGCCGGTGATGAAAGCCCTGCCGCGGATGTGCGGCACCAGGTCGTCGCCGGCGCTGCTGAGCCAGGCGCTGAACAGCCCGCCGGTGATGCTCTCCTGGCGCCAGCGCTGGCCCAATGCCAGCTCGCCGCGGGCATGGAGCACGGCGAGCTTGGCCGAGGTGCCGGTGCCGCAGGGCGAGCGGTCGTAGGCGCCGCCGGGGCAGAGCACGAAGTTGCGGCTGTTGGCCCACGGGCCCGACGGCGGGCCGAAGACCTCGACGTGGTCGATCTCGGCGCCGCCGTCGCCGGTGACGCCGGCCGCGGCGAGCGCCTCGCGGATGCGCAGCGTCGCGGCGGTCAGCGCCGTCACCTGGTCGCGGACGAGCGGCACGCCCCCGAGCTGGCCGACGCCGGTCAGGAAGAACCAGTTGCCGCCGTAGGCGACGTCGCCGGTCACGCGGCCCAGCCAGGGAACGTCGACGGTGACGTCCATGGCATGGCAGCGCGCCGGCACGTTGACCACGGTCACCGCTCCCTCGTCGCGGTCCCAGCCGTCGCGCACCTCGGGGTCCTGGTCGCCGACGGCGCCCGGACCTTCGGCCGGGATCTCGGCGATCACCGTGCCCACCGGCGTGTCGAGTCGCAACGTCCGCACGCCGGCCCCCGCCGGCGCGGCGTCCAGACGGCCCAGGTGCGCGAGCGTGCGCACCACGCCGATGGTGCCGTGCCCGCACATGCCGAGGTAGCCGGCATTGTCGAAGAAGATCGCGCCGGCGACCGACCCCGGCTCGACCGGCGGCGTCAGCAGCGCGCCGACCACCGCCTCGTGGCCGCGCGGCTCGCAGACCACGGCGCGGCGCAGGGTGTCGTGGTGCCGCCGCAGCTCGTCCCGGCGCTCGGCCATGGTGGCGCCGGCCAGCTCGCGCCAGCCGCCGACGATCACCCGGGTGGGCTCGCCCTCGGTGTGCGAATCGACGACCTCGAGCCGGTCGGGGAGCTCTTCGCCGTTCATGCGGGGTGGATCTGGACGGTCTTGATCTCGGTGAAGAACTCGCGCGCCGCGCGGCCCTGCTCGCGGCTGCCGGAGCTCGAACCCTTGAGCCCGCCGAACGGCGCGTGCGGATCGACGCCGGTGGTGTCGCCGTTGACCCGCACCAGCCCGGCCTCGATGCGCTGCACGTAGGCGAGCGCGCTGGCGAGGTCGCGGGTGAACAGCGCGGCGCTCAGGCCATAGGGAGTGCGGTTGGCGATGGCGATGGCCTCCTCGAGGTCGCCGGCGGTGAAGGCCGCGAGCACCGGCCCGAACAGCTCCTCGCGCGCCACCGCGGCGTCCTCCGGCACCTCGGCGAGCACCGTCGGCGTGAAGAACCAGCCGCGCGCGAAGCGCGGATCGGCCGGCGGCTCGGCGCCGCCGCAGATCACGCGCGCGCCCTGCCCGCCGCCGCGTCCAGCCGCGCCCGTGCCTGCCGCGGCGGCGACCGCCGCGGCGACGCGGTGCCGGGAGCTCTCCCGGATGAGCGGCCCGACCGCCGCCGCCGCATCGGTCACCGGTCCCAGCGGCAGCCGCTCGACCTGCGCCCGCAGGCGGGCGAAGAAGGGCTCGGCCACCTGGCGCGCCACCACCACGCGGCTGGTCGCCGTGCACTTCTGGCCGGCATAGCGCATGGCGCCGCCGGCCGTCAGCGCCGCCGCCAGGTCGAGGTCGGCGTCGGCCAGGACGATGGCCACGTTCTTGCCGCCCATCTCCGTCTGGTAGCGGAGGTTGCGTGCCGCCGCCGCCGTCGCCACCCGGGCTCCCACCGCCGCCGAGCCGGTGAAGCTGACGGCGGCGATCCCGGCCTCGCGCAGCAGCGGCTCGCCGGCGCCGGCGCCGTCTCCGAGGAGGACGTTGAACACGCCGGGCGGCAGGTCCGCGGCCGCCGCGGTCTCGGCGAGCAGCGCGGCGACGTGCGGCGAATCCTCGGACGGCTTCAACACGACGGTGTTGCCGAAGGCCAGGGCGGGCGCGGCCTTCCACAGCGGTATGGCGGCGGGGAAGTTCCAGGGGGTGATCAGCGCCACCACCCCGAGCGGCTGGCGCAGGGTGAGCTGCAGCGCGCCGGGCGCCTGCGCCGGAATCACCTCGCCGATCTCGCGCACCGCCTCGCCGGCGTAGTAGCGGAGGATGGCGACGCAGCGCGCCGCCTCGCCGCGCGCCTCGGCGATCGGCTTGCCCACCTCGCGCGCCATGGCCTGGGCGATCTCCTCCTGGCGCGCCGCGACGGCGCCCGCCCAGCGGTGGAGGTGCTCGCCGCGCGCCGGGCCGGTCGCGCCGCGCCAGGCGGCAAGCGCGCCGACGCCGGCGGCGACCGCGGCCGC
>DATKFK010000203.1:0-3400 GCA_035544375.1 Thermoanaerobaculia bacterium | reverse complement strand
GCCGCGCGCTGGCCCAGACGCGCCGGCGGCGGAGCAGGCCGGCGGCCGCGCCGGCGAGCGCCGGCGCCGCGGCGGCCGCCCACACCGCCGGTTGGCGCAGCGGCACGCCGCCGAGATGCGACAACGCATAGAGGCCGCCGGCCACCGTTGCCACGCCCAGCAGGTAGCCGTAGGCGGCGCGTCGCGGCAGCGGCCGGCGGCGGAGGCCGGGAAAGAGCTCGGTGAGCGCGAAGCCGGGGACGGCGAACAGGGCGATCGCGCCCAGGCCGCCGGCCAGATCAGCGGTCACTGCCAGGCCCGCCGCGGACGGCAGAGCCGGCGCGCGCCCGGCGGTCGATCTCCTGCAGGAAGCGGAAACGGTCGTAAAGGCGCGGCGGCTTGTGGCTGCCGAAGGCCACCACCACGTGCCGCAGGTTGGCGACCAGCCGGCGGCGCACCTGCTGGGCGCTGGTGAGCTCGTTCAGCCGGCCGAGGTAGACCGCGCGCCGGGGCGCCAGGTCGTAACGCACCCAGTACGTGCCGCCCAGCATGCCGCTGCCACCCTCGACCATCAGGTAACCCTCGCCGGCCGGCAGGGCGCGCCGGATCTCGTCGATGGCGTCGGTGTAGCTGTCGCCGAAGAGGCGGCGGCGCGCCTGGTCCGGGCTCTCGTGGTCATCGACCGCGTCGGCCACCTCGCCCCCGGCCCGCCACAGCCCCTTGGGCACTGCCACCGCCAGGTACAGGCCAAGCAGGCCGGCCGCCGCCATCGCCGGCACCCGGCCCGGGCGGGCCCGCGTCGCGAAGCGGGCGCGCGATGGATGCCGGCTTTCGGCGCGCATGGGGCGGTATTATGCCGCACGGACCATGCACGAGTATCGAACGCGGCGCAGGATCGAGTTCTCCGACACCGATGCGGGCGGCATCGCCCACTTCGCGCGGTTCTTCGTCTTCATGGAGATCGCCGAGCACGAGCTGTTGCGGGCGCTCGGCGTCGACCCGGGCGCCTCCCGGCGAGACGACGGGCGGCTGATCGGCTGGCCGCGCGTCGCGTCGGCGTGCGAGTTCCTGTCGCCGGTGCGTTTCGGCGACGTGATCGACATCCACGTGCAGGTGGTCAAGGTGGGGCGCACGTCGCTGACCTTCGGGTTCGAGGTGTCGCACGCCGGCCGCCCGGTCGCGCGGGGCCGCGTCACCACGGTCTGCGCGATCCTCGACGCCCCCGAAGGCATCCAGCCAACCCCGATCCCGGCGGCGCTCCGCAGTCTGCTGGAGGGGAGTAGTCAGGAGGTCGTCAGGGGCTCCACGGCAGGGTCTTGAAGGCCGGGGCCGCCAGCAGCCGGAAGCAGGGCAGCAGGCCCACCGTCTCGTCCCAGTACGGGGTGTGGCGGAACCACCACAGATATCGCGCCTGCGGATCGGCGGCGAGCTTGGGGTCGGCGAGCGCCTGCCGCCACTCGGCGGCGATCTGCGGATCGCGCAGCAGCTCGGCGGCCCTGTCCTCGAGCACCCAGGGAGAGATGAATTCCTTCCTCTCCCAGACCGTCGACAGCAGGCCCCACGCCAGCAGCGAGTCGCCGGCATCCGGCTCGAGCAGCTGCGCGGCGACCGCGAAGTCGGGCTGGTCGGCGGGCACCCATAGCGTGCCGGCGGGAAGACGGCGCCGCTCGTTGCGGCGGGTCACCTCGGCGCTGGCCTGGGTCAGCCCCTGGTAGGTGGCGGCGGCCAGCTTGAGGGGGCCCAGCCGCATCGTCTCGACCTCGATCTCGACCGGCTCGGCCAGCTGCTCGACGCGCAGGCCCTGGACACGCAGGCGCTGCTCGATCTGCGGCCAGCCGGGCAACACCAGGTAGCCGCGCGGGCGGGGGAGGGTCAGGGTCGCACGCGACCCGTGGTACCAGGGCACCTCGATCTCCCGCACCTCGCCGCGCCGGTAGCGCAGCAGCGGACCGCCGGTCACCTCTGACGTCGCGGTCTCGGTGGCATAGAGCGGCAGCCGGATGCGGTCGGCGGCCGGGCTCTCTTCGAAGTTGACCGCCACCTGCGACGGTGCGGCATGGGCGTCGCCGGCGGCCACCGTCGCCGCCTCGGCGGCGGCCACGGCGCCGGTCAGCCCGGCGGGATCGCGGCCGACCTCCGCGAGCAGCGCCACGAGGAAGTCGCGAGTGGCCAGGACGCGGTCGGCGTAAGGCTTGTAGGACAGGGTTTCGACCAGCACCGCCGGGCGGTTGCGCAGCGGCAGGTAGCCGCTCGAAAACCGCGGCTGACCGACCCACGAGCTGAAGCCCTTGGCCGGGTCTGTCGCGTCCTTCAGATCGACGTACGGGCCGTTGGGATGGCCGGCGCGCGCGGTGGCGGCCAGCGCGGCGGGCAGGTGGCCCCGCATCCAGGCGTCGACCGGCGCCGGCAGTTGCGGCGCTTCGGCCCAGAACCAGGTCAGCACCCAGTCGTGATCGACGCCGTCGGTGACGTGGTTGTCGATGAAGAGGTGGGGGCGCCACGCCGCCACCAGGCCGACCATCGCCTGTGCTTCGGGGGACACGGTCTTGACGTAGTCGCGGTTGAGATCCAGGCCGGAGGCGGTGGTGCGGAAGCCCATGCCGCGATGCGGGCCGTCCTGGTTGGGCCGGTTGTAGGGGGAGATCCGCTCGTGGCCGTCGACGTTGTAGATCGGCACGATCAGCAGCGTGGCGTCGTCGAGCAGGTCGCGGCGGCGGCCCAGCGCCAGGTCGCGCAGGATCATCAGGCAGGCGTCCTTGCCGTCGATCTCACCGGGGTGGATGCCGTTCTGGATCAGCACGATGGGCTTGGCGAGGCGGCGGGCGGCGGCGGCGGTGAAGGCGCGTTCGCGCGACACGATGACCAGCGGCAGCGGCCGGCCGGCGGCGGAGCGGCCGAAGCTCTCGAGGCGCATCTCGGGCAGGCGGCCGGCCAGGCGGCGGAGGAAGGCCATGGTCGCCTCGTAGTCCGGGGTGGCCTCGAAGCCGGCCGCCTCCGCCGGCGTCAGCCACTCGCGGGGGACCGGCGGCGGGGTGGGGACGCCCTGCGCCGCCGCCGTCGCGGCCAGGGCCAGATAAACCGAACCATTGAGCAGACAGGTGACAGGTCGAACCGCGCGGCGGCGTTCCATGTCGGGTCATCCCTCCGGCGGGCAATCTACCATCGGCCTGCCATCGGCGGCCGGGGCGGGCGGGAACGCGGCGGGGGCGGGTTCGGGAACGGCGGCCGGGGCGGTCGGTGTCGCGGTCGAGAACGGCGGCCGGGCCGGTCGGGGGCGGGTTCCATGGATCGCGACGCAAGGGGCGCCGAGGGGATCTTGCCGAGCACGTGGGGAGTTGCCGCGCCCCTTTGAGTCGCGATCCATGGGAACCGCCCCCAGGGGCCCTCCGGTCCACTCTCCGGCGACCGGGGTCGCGGGGAC
>DATKFK010000202.1:0-3012 GCA_035544375.1 Thermoanaerobaculia bacterium | reverse complement strand
TCCGAGGTCGTCTACGTCGCGGCCCAGGGTCCGCTGTGGGCTGCCGGCGGCGACCGCGGCCTGTACAAGACCACCGACGGCGGCAAGACCTGGAAGCGGGTGCTGACGATCAGCGACGACACCGGGGTCACCGACCTGGTGATGGACCCTCGCAACCCCGACGTGCTCTACGCCGCCTCCTACCAGCGCCGGCGGCACGTCTGGACCCTGATCGACGGCGGCCCCGAGTCGGCGATCCACAAGTCGCGCGACGGCGGCGCCAGCTGGCAGAAGCTGACCAACGGCCTGCCCAAGGAGGAGATGGGGCGCATCGGGCTGGCGGTGGCGCCGTCCGATCCCGAAGTCGTCTACGCCACGATCGAGGCGGCGCGCGGCGCCTCAGGCTTCTTCCGCTCGGCGGACGGCGGCATCAACTGGGAGAAGCGGAGCGCGACCATCGCCAGCAGCCCACAGTACTACCAGCACGTCGTCGTCGATCCCAAGGTCGCCGACCGCGTCTACCTGCTGGACACCTTCAACAAGGTGAGCGACGACGGCGGCAAGACCTTCCGCCAGCTCGGCGAGTCGGCCAAGCACGTCGACAACCACGCCCTGTGGATCGATCCCGCCAACACCGACCACCTGCGCGCCACCTGCGACGGCGGGGTCTACGAGACCTGGGACCGCGCGGCCACCTGGCACTGGCAGGAGAACCTGCCGCTGGCGCAGCTCTACCGCGCCGACGTCGACTACGCCCTGCCGTTCTACGACGTCTACGGCGGCGCCCAGGACAACGGCAGCGTCGCCGGCCCCAGCCGCACCTTCACCGTCAACGGCATCACCAACCGCGAGTGGGTGGCGACCAACGGCGGCGACGGCTTCGTCACCAAGGCCGATCCCGAGGACCCCAACACCCTCTACGTGCAGTCGCAGTACGGCGGCGTCGTGCGCCACGACCGCCGCACCGGCATCGTGGTGGACGTCCAGCCGCAGCCCGGGGCCGGAGAGCCGGCGCTGCGCTTCAACTGGGACTCGCCGCTCATCATCAGCCCGTTCTCCCACACCCGGCTCTACATGGCCTCCAACCGCCTTTTCCGCAGCGACGACCGCGGCGACTCGTGGCGGACGGTCAGCCCGGACCTGACGCGCCAGGTGGACCGCAACAAGCTCAAGGTGATGGGCCGCGTCTGGGGCGTCGACAGCGTGGCCAAGAACGCCTCGACCTCCTTTTACGGCAACATCGTGTCGCTCGCCGAGTCGCCCAAGAAGGAAGGCCTGATCTATGTCGGCACCGACGACGGCCTCATCCAGGTATCGGACGACGGCGGCGCTCACTGGCGCAGGTACGAGCGCTTCCCGGGAGTGCCGGAGAACGCCTACGTTTCCAACCTCACGGCCTCGCGGCATGACGCCGGGACCGTCTATGCCGCCTGGGAAAACCACAAGATGGGCGACTTCAAGCCCTACCTGGCGAAGAGCACGGACCGCGGCGCCAGCTGGACCTCGATCGCCGGCAACCTGCCGGCGCGCGGCTCCGTCTGGGGTTTCGCCGAGGACCACGTCGACCGCGACCTGCTGTTCGCCGGCACCGAGCTCGGCGTCTACTTCACCCTCGACGGCGGCAAGAAATGGATCCAGCTCAAAGGCGACATGCCGACGATCGCGGTGCGCGACATCGTCATCCAGCGCCGCGAGAACGACCTGGTGCTGGCGAGCTATGGGCGCGGCTTCTACATCCTCGACGACTATTCGCCGCTGCGCCTCGTCGACGCCAAGGTGCTCGAGCAGCCGGCGGTGCTCTTCCCGGTCAAGAAGGCGGCGATGTTCGTCGAGACCACGCCGCTCGGCGGCTACGGCAAGGGCTTCCTGGGGCATTCCTTCTATGCCGCGCCCAATCCGCCGTACGGTGCGGTCTTCACCTACTACCTCAAGGACGAGATCAAGGACCGCAAGGAGCGCCGCCATGAAGCCGAGGAGAAAGCGGCGAAAGCCGGCAAGGACGTCTTCTACCCGAGCTGGGAGGAGCTGCGCGCCGAGGACCGCGAGGTGCCGCCGGTCATCGAGTGGACGGTGACCGACGAGGATGGCCACGTCATCCGCCACGGCACCGGGCCGGTCACCGCCGGCATGCACCGCGTCGCCTGGGACCTGCGCTTCCCCGCGTCGGTCCCGGCCGGCACGCCCTCGCGTCCGGCGGCGGGAGACGACCCGGGTCCGCTCAAGGGCCCGATGGTGGCGCCGGGGACCTACAGGGTGTCGATCGCGCAGCGGGTGGACGGCGTGCTGACGCCGCTCGGCCAGCCGCAGCCCTTCGCCGTCGAGCCGGTCGAGTACCAGGACGTGCCGGCCAACGACCGCGCCGCGCGGCTGGCGTTCGAGCGCAAGGTGGGACGCCTGCAGCGCGCGGTGCTCGGCGCCGTCAAGTCGGCCGAGGAGTCCGAGCACCGGCTCGACCTGATCGACAAGGCGCTGCTGGACACGCCGAACGCGGACGCCAAGATGGTCGCCGACGCCCAGCAGCTGCGCCGCCGGCTCAAGGACCTCTACGAGAAGATCAGCGGCGACAAGGTGATTGCCGAGCACAACGAACCGGCGCCGCCGGCCATCCTGCAGCGCCTGCAGACCAGCATCGAGTGGGGCAACATGTCCGCGCCGACGCACACCCAGGAGGATGCCTACCGCATCGCCGCCCAGGAGTTCGGTCCGGTCCTCGAAAGCCTGCGCCAGCTGGTGGAGGTCGATCTCAAGCACCTCGAGGATCAGCTCGAGTCTGCCGGCGCCCCCTGGACCCCGGGGCGGGTGCCGCACTGGCAGCCGGAGTGACGCGAGCGGGGCGGGGGCACCAGGGCTCCCGATCTGCGGGCGCTGAGGCCGCCGCCGCGACGGCCGCCGCCGCGAGGGCCGCCGCTACGCGCGGCTGATCCCCTGGGGGAAGGCGAAGACGCCCCGGGGGTCGTAGCGGCGGGCAACCTGGCGCAGCCTGCCGAGGTTGGGCCCGTAGTAGGCATTGGCCCAACCCGGCAGGTCCGGGTC